>JBIIOL010000630.1:0-4981 GCA_044336965.1 Pirellulales bacterium
CCGGCGCGTAGAGATTCCGGCCGTCGAAGATCGTCGGCGAACGCATGCGCCGGACCATCTCATCGAAGTCGGGGTGCCGAAAATCACCCCATTCGGTGACGATGGCGAGGCACTCGGCACCGTCGAGCGCCTCCATGGCACCAGAGGCGTAGGTGAGGCGGTCGCCATGAATGGCCTTCACGTTGTTCATCGCCTCTGGATCGTACACGGTGATCTGGCCGCCACCTGCGATCAGCTGATCGAGCAGGTCGAGCGCGGGAGCATCGCGGACGTCATCGGTCCGCGGTTTGAAGGCCAGCCCCCACACCGCAATCCGTCGGCCGGCGAGCTGCCCGCCGAAGTGGGCAACGATCTTTTCACCGAGCACCTGCTTCTGCGCGAGATTCGTCTCGTGAACCGCCGTGAGGATCCGGTGGGCCACGCCCTTGTCGCGGGCCATCGCGGCCAGGGCCTGCACGTCCTTGGGAAAGCAGCTGCCACCATAGCCGACGCCGGGGAAGAGGAACGCGAAGCCGATCCGCTTGTCGTGACCGATGCCGCGACGCACGTCGTCGATGTCGGCCTCCATCCGTTCGCAGAGGTTGGCCACCTCGTTGATGAAGCTGATCTTCGTGGCCAAGAGCGAGTTGGCGACGTACTTCGTCATCTCGGAACTCTCCGGCGACATGACGAGAAACGGATGCTCGGTCCGCAGAAACGGCTTGTAGAGGCTCCGCAGGATTTCGCCCACCGCGGCCGAGCGAACGCCCACGACCACACGGTCGGGCTTCTGGAAGTCTTCGATGGCGGCGCCCTCTTTCAGAAACTCGGGATTGCTCGCCACCCGGCAATCACGGCCGGTGCGTTCCTTGAGCCGCGCCTCGATTCCGGCGCAGGTGCCTACCGGCACGGTGCTCTTGGTCACCACGACGGCCTCCGGATCGAGGTGCGGCGCGATCGCATCGACCACCTTCCAGAGGCTCGAAAGGTCAGCAGATCCATCGGCTGATGGCGGCGTTCCCACCGCCAGGAAAACGACCTGCGCAGCGTGGATCGCCGCAGCGGTGTCGGTCGTAAACAGCAGTCGGCCTGCCTTCGCGCTCCGAACCACGAGTTCCTCGAGGCCGGGCTCGTAGATGGGGATCTCGCCGCGATTGAGCCGCGCAATCTTGTCGGCATTGATGTCGAGGCATGTCACCGTGTTGCCGCTGTTGGCGAAACAGGTGCCAGTGACGAGCCCGACGTAGCCGGTTCCGACGACTGCGATCCGCATGCGACGCGTTCCTCAAGAAGAAGGCAAGGCTGAAGGCTGAGTTCCAAACCGAATCTACTCTACATTCGGGAAAAAAGACTGTTTTTCCGGCGTGAAAGCTGCCGGGATGGCAGCGTGCGGCATAAACACCGTCCCGTCGCTTGCGCTCAGGGCTTTTATGAGACTCGGAGTCCTCCGTGAGGGGCTGCCCATCGACTGGATACACGCGAAACATGGCATCCTGCCGCCACGACAGGCGGATGCCTGTCCTCAGCCAGTCGCTTGGCCGACCTCCGTCGGCTGGTTCTTACCCGGCCCTCCGGGCCTGACGCAGAGTGGCATCGCTCATCTGCCACGACTCCAGATGCTGAGGAGCCGGTCGGAGGCACGCGCAGGAGTCCGGTGAATTCTGCGACTCACGAGCGATTCACCATCGCCCACGAGCATCCTGTAGCAGAATCCGCCGGCGACGAGCATGCCGCAGTCGGCGAACCAATGCGGGCAAATTCGACACGAACCGGCGCAGCCACACCCCAGCCGGCTATGCCACCGGCGGCTCGCCGGCGACCGGTTCCGTCGTCTCTTCGGCCTCGCCCGGGGGCACCGGCACGACGGCGGCCAGCGAGTCGCTCTCGTCGAGCCGCATGATCCGCACACCTTGCGTGTTCCGCCCGATTGCCTTGATCTCGCGGACATTCACCCGCTGGATCTTGCCCCGCGCCGTCATCATCAACACCTGATCCTCGTCCTTCACGGAGACGACCGACACGACCTGACCGTTTCGTGCCGTTGTCTTGATGTCACGGATGCCCTTGCCGCCGCGATGCTGCGTGCGATACCGCATGCCGCTCGACTCGCTATCGCCCTCCGCCTCGTCTGCCGCAGCTTCCACGGGCTCAGCCTCGGCAACCTCTCCCTCCTCACCGGGAGCCGGTCCGGCGATCGGCGTGCCGGCACCGAAAGGCGTCCGCTTGCCGTACCCCTGCTCGCAGACCGTGAGCAGCGTGGCATCCGGATCGGCCACCACCATGCCCACGAGCCGGTCGCCGGCGCCGAGTTTGATGCCACGAACACCGCTCGTGTCGCGGCCCATCGGGCGGGCGTCAGACTCCGGAAAGCGGATCGCCATACCCTTGGCCGTGGCGAGCACCAGTTCGTCGCCGGGCTTGGTGATCACGGCATCGACCAGTTCATCCCCCTCGCGGAGCTTCACGGCGATCAGCCCCTTGGTGCGGCGCCGGCGATACTCCTCGAGCGCCGTCTTCTTCACCACGCCGCTGCGGGTGGCGAGCATGAGATACTGATTCGGGTCGTCGAAGCCCGACACCGCCCGGCACTCGGCCACCTTTTCGCCCGCCTCGAATTCGAGCAGATTGACCAGGGCCCGTCCCTTCGCATCGCGGGCCAGTTCCGGCAGTTCGAAGACCCGCAGCGAGAAGACCTTGCCGTGCGTGGTGAAGACGAGCAGCCAGTCGTGGGTGCTGGCCACGAAAAGGTGCTCGATCGGATCTTCCTCGTCGGTCCGCGCGCCCGTGAGCCCCTTGCCACCGCGCCGCTGTGCCCGGTAGACGTCGGCAGGCGTCCGCTTCACGTAGCCGGCCCGACTGATCGTGACCACCATCGTGGCCTCGGTGATCAACTCGGCCATGTCACGGATGTCGCCGGCCTCACCGCTGATCTCCGTGCGACGGTCGTCGGCATGCTTGTGTTCGAGTTCCAGCAGGTCTTGTCGGATCAACGCCTTGATGTTGGCCTCGCTGGAGAGGATCCGGCGGAACTCGCCGATCTTTTCCAGAAGTTCGCGATGTTCGCCGCCGAGTTTCTCCTGCTCGAGATTCACCAACTGGCCGAGCGTGAGTCGGAGGATGGCGTCGGCCTGGACCGGCGAGAGGCCGTAGGTCTCCGCCACGCCCCGCTCCTCCTGCATGACCGCGAAGCCCTCGGCGCCGAGCGCCCGTTCAAGCAGCGCCGCCGGCGTCTGGATCTGCACCAGCCGCTCCTTCGCCTCGGCCTGCGACTTCGAACTGCGGATGATCTTGATCACCTCGTCGATGTTCGCCAGCGCCACGAGCAAACCTTCGACCGTGTGCTTGCGGCTGCGGGCCCTGGCGAGCAGGTGCTGGGTGCGACGGCGGAGCACCGCCGTACGATGCCGGAGAAACTCCTCCAGCATGCTCTTGAACGACAGGATCCGCGGCTTCCCGTCGACGAGCGCGAGGAAAATCAGCGAAAACGACGTCTGCAGCGGCGAGAACTGATAGAGCTGGTTGAGCACGACGTCGGGATCGGCGTCTCGCTTGAGCTCGAGGATCAGCCGCACCGGCTCCTTGAGATCGCTCTCGTTGCGGATCGCCGAGATGCCCTTGATGCGGTCCTCGTTGACCAGCTCCGCGATCTTTTCCTCGATGGCGTCGCGAGTCTGCTGGTAGGGGATCTCGGTAACGACGATGCGGTTGCGGTTCTTGCCAAACTCCTCCACGTGCGCCCGGGCCCGCAATGTGATCGTGCTGCGGCCGGTGAGATATCCGCGGGCTAGCGACTCGCGTCCCATCACGATACCGCCGGTCGGGAAGTCGGGGCCTGGGCAGATCTGGAGGATCTCGGCCATCGAGGTGCCCGGAGCGTCGATCAGCTTCACGAGCGCCCGGCAGACCTCGCCGAGGTTGTGCGGCGGGATGCTCGTCGCCATGCCCACGGCGATGCCGCCGGCGCCATTGACCACGAGGTTGGGAAAGCGGCTCGGCAGCACCACCGGCTCGGTGTTGCGCTCGTCATAGGTGGGCACGAAGTCGACCGTGTCGAGCTCGATGTCGTCGAGCATCATCGCCGCGATCGGCGAGAGCCTCGCCTCCGTATATCGCATGGCGGCGGCGGGCAGGCCGGCGATCGAGCCGAAGTTGCCCTGCTTGTCGACGAGCACATGCCGCATGTTCCATTCCTGAGCCATGCGGACGAGCGTGGGGTAGATCACGCTCTCACCGTGGGGATGGTAGTTGCCGCTGGTGTCGCCGGAGATCTTGGCGCACTTCACGCGGGAGGCGCCCGGCGAGAGGTTCAAGTCGTTCATGGCGACGAGGATCCGCCGCTGGGAGGGCTTGAGCCCGTCGCGAACGTCGGGCAGGGCCCGCGAGACGATCACGCTCATCGCGTAGGTCAGGTAGCTGTCTTTCAGCTCCTGCTCGATCGGCTGTTCGACCAGCCGACCGCCGGCATTATCTCGAAGCACGCCGGCCTCATCCCGATGGTCTCCGGCATGGCCCGCCGCGCCGCCGTCCTGGGGCGGCACCCCGCCCTTGGAACCACCAGCGTCGTCTTCGGGGGAATCAATGTCATCTGCCAAGGGGGTTTCTCCCAGCTGACCCCCGGGGTTTTCACCGGTGGGAACGCTTGAACATACCCGTCCGGTGGGAACGGTCAACCGGCCTCGAACCGCGGAAAAACAGCGGGTTGGACGGCTTGACCCGCGAGTCTGCCCCCCCTACTCTCCCGCCCCGTTTTCACCGTTCTCCCATCCGAGGCCCTCCACCCGTGCCAGCACCCCGTTTTCACGGTTGGTTCGTCGCCGCCACGGCGATGGTCGTGCTGCTCGTCCGGCTGGGCGGTCCGGCCCTCTGGGACGACGATGAGCCCAAGAATGCGGCCTGCTCGCTGGCCATGCTCGACTCGCACGATTGGGTTGTGCCGACGTTCAACGGGCGGCTCCGCGTCGAAAAACCGCCGCTGGTGAACTGGATCCAGATCGCCGGATTC
>JBIIOL010000017.1:0-16290 GCA_044336965.1 Pirellulales bacterium
GGCTGCATCAACGGCAGGCCCGTCGACTCGCCGCTATCGGCGCAGCCCTCCCGTACAGTCAGTTTGCGTCACTAGACCACCTCCTCTCGTTGAAGGAATCCCAGCCGTCGCGATCACTGCGAGATCACCGCCGGGCTGTTTTCTCCCCGGCCGTCACCGGAGAACGTCGCTTCAATTGTAGCCGGGTCGGGCTTGGAGATGAGGGGCGGTTGGCGCCCTCCTGCCACTGCAGAAGGTAGATTGAAGTCGGGGCGACACGATTCGAACGTGCGACCTCTACGTCCCGAACGCGGACCAACTTGCGAGACTTATTCGCGAAAAAGTGCGTTCCCATCGAAGGAAACCACGCATCGCCATGATGAGCGAAACGCGCACAAAGTGCAACCGTTTCACGACGTGCCGTGGCTATTGGGTAAAAACGGGGTAGCCGCAAACGCCCAAGAGCGGGTCGCGCGGTGAGCAGCACCGCTCACGCCAAGTCGCCGCGAAGCACATCCGCCGGCCCGATCAGCAGCGGCTGGCGGGCGATCTCGTCGCCACCGGTCAGGAGGGCCAGATCGTAGCGGCCGGGCTTCTCCACGCTCACCAGTAGCTCGTGGAACGCCAACTGCTGTGGCGTCAATGGATCGGGGTGGCAGAGCGGGTCGGCGGGCTTCCACTGCCACACTGCGTCACCGTCAGCACCGCGTAGTTGAAACTGGAGTGGGTAGGTGCCGTGCCCGGCCGTGACGTGAGCGTAGATCGCGAGCCGGATCACGGCGGGGAACTCAGTGATCGGGACGTGGCTCACCGGGCCGACGATCACGATCTCGCCCGTCTGCGGGTCGTTCGTGATCTTGCGGCAGGCAACGAACGCTTGGGCTTGCGGCAAGGGGATGCGACGGGTGGTCATGGGGGCTACCACATTGCGAACGGAACGGTGCGCACGGCCCGCTACGCCCGCTCTTCCGGGGCCGTCGGGCGATCTTTTAGAAGGCTGTCGGTCGAGCCGGTCGCAGCGGTCTGTTGTGGCGGGGCAGCATATCGGGTTTTGATTGCCGAAAAAAAAGAATTAGACGCCACGAAGAATATCCCGCCGATAAGTGGCATCCACTTCTTAAAACTAACGCCGATCGTGGTTTCGCAAATATCGTTAATGACACTAAACAGCGCTCCCCCAGCCAGCGCAAGGACTAACGGATGCCACCATTGCGGCACAAAAAAATGATGCCCACAACTAACGCAGGTGCGAGCATTGTCCGCGAGTTCTTTGCTACATGTTGGACAGTATTTCATGATGCGATTTACGCCGTCGGTTAACCTTGTGTTATCGCCTACTTGGCTTGGTTGCGTCTCTTGGGTTGCTTCACGACGTCATCCGCATCCAGTTCTCTCTGAAAGTGGTGCCGTTTAACGCGGCAGTAGTGCGCGATTGCTTGCGCGTAGCAGATAGCTACAATCGGGCGTCTACCCCCCCCCAGAACGTAGGAGCTTTCATTCATGAGGGTTGTCGCTTTTATTGCGGGGCTAATCCTTGCCGTGCCTGCCGGACTCATTATTGTCATGAACGTGTGGCAATCCATTGCAATCCACGCCGAAATACAAAAAAACCCTTGGTTCGCCTTGACCGCACCACAGGCTTACTCATTTTTACCTCCGTGGACAGCATTTGAGGTGGGTGTGATGGCATGCGCAGCACTTGGCGGTTTTTTTCTCTACGCGGTTTTTTCAGGAGAATGAGAAACTGCCACACCCTATCGCTGCGTATCAACGCCAAATATCGCATGCGTCCGTCTCCCGTGAGATTAAGGGCGATCTATCTCGCACGCCGACTGGCCCGCCACTCCCACGGCGGCACTGGCTCACCGTCAGCCCGTAGCCCACGCCTAGCGGCCCTAGCGTTGCGCTCTGCGGCCTCCAGCGCCGCCGTGTGGTCATAGCGGCTGTAGTGCCATGCGTGCCCAGTGACGATCATCTGGGCCTCGACCTCGATGTCGCCAACCGTGACGCGTGCCAGCGTGCGCTTGTAGCGGTCAGTGCCGCTGGTGTGCAGTGTCACCTGCTTGCCGAACACCAGATCGGACAACGCTCGTTTCGATGCCTGCCCGGACGGCTGGCCCAGCTCAGGCGCGTCGATGCCGTTCAGACGCACCTTGAGTTGCCGCTTGTCGTCGGTCAGCGCCGTGAGTGTGTCGCCATCGTGGACGCCAACGACGCGGCGGTCGCCTCACCGTCGGCGAGCGTGGCCTCGTCGCATAGACCGGCCTTCAGGATCGGGTTGAACTACTACCCGGCAACCGCCCGTTTATCAGATACGCAACCGCTACGCCGCGATGATTCCGGTGCCTCTACATTCACTTGCTCCCTCCGAGCCTCGCTGCGCTCGCTCGGTCACTGCACCGCCTTCGGCGGCTCGGCCCCAGCCAGACTCATGGCAAGGCGAAAGCCCACGTAGCGACTCCGAACAGACGGCCCGTACCAGCTTCTGAATGCAGACCGGCAATGCTTGCTGCTGTAGTTACCCCCTCGGTAGACCCGGTATGAGCCTGTCGACGGGCCGGTTGGGTCGGTCATCTCGCTGCTTGGATAGTCCCCGTACCAGTCACTGCACCACTCTGACACGTTGCCGTGCATATCGAACAAGGAAAATGCATTCGCACTTTTCTGCCCGACCGCATGCGACTGGTTGTTAGAGTTGCGGCTAAACCAAGCGTATTCACCAAGTCTTGGCGACTCGTCGCCAAACGAATACTGAGTTGTCGTTCCTGCGCGACACGCATACTCCCACTCAGCCTCCGTCGGCAGTCGATACACCCGCCCCGCCGCAAGCTCTTCAGGGAACGTCGAAAGCTTCCGGCAAAACTCAACCGCATCGTCCCAACTCACACTGTCTACCGGCAGATCGTCGTAATGGCAGCCACTCGGAACGCTCCCCATAACCCGCTTCCATTCCGCGTTGGTCACCTCGTAAGCGCCGATATAAAACAACTGCGAGAGCGTCACTCGATGAGGCTGCTCATCTGACCCGCCCGCCGCATCACCCATCGTGAAAGTGCCTGGCGGAATCAACCTTAGCTCGATACCAATCGAGTTTGTGAGGAACCCAAGGTTCACGGTGGCATGCAACTGGGAGATCAAAGTCCGCACTTGGTTGTTGGCATGCAACTGGGAGATCAAAGTCCGCACTTCGTTGTTGGCGGGATTCGCCTGACTGCACAGATATGCAGCATCGAGAATCGCTTGTACACCGGCTGAGCTTATCTTTCCGCTTGCCTTCGCCTCTTTCACGACCGCCGCGAGACGATCCTCAAGTTCCGCCGCGTATCTGACTCGTGCGACGAACGCCAGTGATGATTCATCCAAATCATCCCGTGACGTGCCGTCGACCGCGGCCCGGGCGGCTCGTGAGTCGCCGGCATTGAAGGCGGCTTTCGCCCTACTGAGTCGGTTGTCCCGCCGTTCCACCAACTGCTGACGGAGCCTTTGCAGTACAGGCCGGCCGCCGCGGAGCACGATCGCTCGCTCCACCCCGGGAATCAGCCCCTCCAGTTCACATCTCTCGTATCGCTCTTTTATCGATCGCAGCAGCGACTCCGCCTCGTCACGGCTGGCAACGCACTCCGCAAGTAGTGCCGCCGCTTCCGCGTCGCGAAGTCGCGCAGGAATTCCCTCCAGAGCGAGGATCGCCGCTGCGTAGTCGAACGCCGCGTGGTGAGACCTCGCTTGTCCAAGCCGCTCCGTCGCCGCAGCCAGTTGATGGTCTCGCTCGGTGATCGTCGTTGCCACGAACCTCCGGCCCCATTCGGCAAACTCCGCGAGTGCCGGGTGCGTCAACGCGGCTAGTGCCTCGGCAGCTGAGATCGCGTGCGCGTAGGCATGTGTCCGGGCGCTCGCCTCGGCATCATCCCGATCCGTCTGCAGCGACGTCCTCAGTTCCACGAGCGTTGCGTGCTGATTGGCGCCACATTCACCGCAGATCGAATCCCAAACCGGGATTTGCAAGTCGCACTTGAGGCACGCCACCCGCATTGCCCCGCCACATTTTCGGCAGAACTTCCTGCCGAAATCGGAGTTGACCGTACCGCACGCGGTGCACTGGCCCTCCTGCATTGCGCCAGACTCCGTCTCCACCCCCGCCACCGGAGCCGGCTCCGCGGCCCGCAGACTCGCCTTGAACGCGTCCCGCAGATCACGCGCCGTCGGATAGCGGTCTTCCTTGGCATCTTCGAGGGCCTTGCCGAGCACCTTGGTGATCTCCGCGGGCAGGAGCTCGAACCGGATGATCTTCGGGCTGCGGCCAGTGACCATCTGGTAGACCGTGGCGGCGAGGCTCCAGAGGTCGCTTCTGTGGTCTACGAGGGATGCATCCCGCCTCTGCTCGGGCGGCATGAAGTCGGGCGTGCCGAGGACGGCACCGGTCATCGTCTGGCCGTGGTCGCCGGCCTGCGCCTTCGCGAGGCCGAAGTCGGTGAGCTTGGGGGTGCCGTCCTTCGTCAGGAGAACATTCGCCGGCTTGATATCGCGATGGATGATGCCGAGATCGTGGGCCTTGGCGAGACCGTCACAGAGCTGGCAGGCGAGGTCGACCGCTGACTCAAGCGGGATCGCCCCATCACGGCAGCGGTCGAGGAGACTGCCCCCGTCAACAAACTCCATGATCAGGAACGGCCCGTCCTTTGCGCGGCCGTAGTCGTAAATCTGGACGATGTTTGGGTGATTGAGGGCAGCGATCGCCTTCGCCTCAGTGATGAAGCGATTGACGGCCATGCGGTTGCCGGCCGCCTCACCGAGAATCCTCTTGATCGCCACCTTGCGGTCGAGTCGCGTGTCGGTCGCCAGGAGTACCGCGCCCATCCCACCTTGGCCAAGTTCGCCCTCGATCCGGTAGCGGGCGGCGAGATCGATGACCTCAATGTCGTCGAGGATCGTCTCCTGGCCCGAAAGCTCGTCGCCGACCGTCCGCTCGTCGCCGAGGCTCACATCGTCTCGCTGGGGCCGTGCACGCCCGGCAGATGTTGCCTCATCACTCATGCTCCGATCAGCATCAGATTGCATCGTTTTCCTCTGCATGTGCCTTTATCCGCATCAACCCCGCTCCACTTCGGCCCATCCGGTCACTCGCATCCGCTTGCTCCCTCCGAGCCTCGCTCCGCTCACTTCCCCGCCTCCGGCGACTCGGCTCCAGACGGACTCATGGCAAGACGGAAGCCCAGGCTGTTGCGGCGGGTCGACGGGGAGTTCCAGTTGCGGGACGCCGACCGGCAGTCCCTGGCGGTGAGGCCCCAGCTGCCGCCCCGGAAGACACGGTTCGAGCCAGACGACAGACCTTGCGGGTTTGTCACTGACTCCCCATCCGAATATGCCCCATAACAGTCGCTGCACCACTCCGACACATTCCCATGCATGTCGTAGAGTCCCCACGCATTCGGCATCTTCTGACCCACCGCATGCGTCTTACTGGCCAAGTTTCCATCAAACCAGCCGTAGTCGCCAAGACGTGTCTCATCGTCCCCAAACGAATACTGCGTCGTTGTCTCCGCCCGACACGCATACTCCCACTCCGCCTCGGTCGGAAGACGATACACACGCCCCGCCGTACGCTCCTCGGGCATATCCGACAGTTTCCGGCAAAACTCCACTGCCTCCTCCCAACTCACATTCTCCACAGGTTGGTCGCCGTCTTTCCAGTTACTCGGAACACTTCCCATCACTCGCTTCCACTGGGCGTTCGTCACTTCGTGAACGCCCATGTAGAACGGCTTGGTGAGGGTGACTTGGTGGGGCGGCTTTTCGTCTGTATCTCCGGTCGCTTCACCCATGGTGAATGTCCCCGCCGGAATCAGCCGCAGTTCGACACCAAGCGAGTTACGAACCGCCGGTAGTGCCCGAATTGTGTCCGGTGGAAGTGAAGAGAGCGTGGCCGCCGGGACGAGGCTAGCCCGTAGCGCCGATCGAATCCACCACCCGACACCGAGTAACATCACCAATGCCACGATTGCCACGATCCCAGCCCCGGTCGTAAGCGTGACAAAGAAGAACTTCCTTCGCGCCCGTTGTCTCTGTTCTTCGTGTGCAACTTCTACCTTGGCCGCGAGCGCTGCAAATTCTGCATCTTCAAGCCCCGTGTCGGCGATCGCCCAGCGATACTCTGCGCTTGCCGTGAGCGGCTTCCAAAACCCATCTTCGGTAGCCTCGGCCAGCGACTTGAGGGCCGGCCCACGCAGAGCCGCTAGTCGCGTCGCTTGATCGAGCACGGCGCCAAGCTCCGGCGACCTTCGCGGCTCCGGCACCGCCTGCAAAAGTTTCGCCGCTTCATCGAACCGGCACGCACTCGATAGCGCGCTGGCCTGTTTGAGCCGCGTGGCAATCTCGGCGGTAAATCTCTCCTCCCGTTCCTCAAGTGATTGCAGCAGCCGTCCTGCTTCCGCGTCGTCGGGCTTGAGCCCGAGATACTCCTGGACAACGGGCAAAAGGCCTTCGAGTGATTTGCTGGCAACCGCCTCCTTGATCCTCTGGGCGAGCCCCCGCACCTCCCCCACCAGAGCCTCGGCGCGTTCGCGGAGTTTCATCACGTCTGGCGTCACGGCCGCCGCGGGGATCGTCGCCAGCACGGCCTGCGCCCGCTCATATTCGTGCGCCGCCAGGCTTAGCTCCGCTGCCGCCACCGCCTCGTCGCGGGCGGCCACCTGCCGCGTCTGTCGGTCGAGAAGCTGCCCACGAATCTTCTGTACGTCCTTACGGGCAGGCTGCAACACCAGGAATCGCTCCACGTCCGGCAGCAATGCATCGAGCTGCTTGGCTGCCACCCGATCCTTGATGATCCCCTCGAGCCGCCTCACATCGGTTTGCTTTTTCTCCAACCGCTTGAGCGTCACGGCCGCCGGCTCTTGCATGCCAGGCAGGATGCCCGCCAGCAACGAGTTCGGAATCGATTCGATGGCAACCCGCGCGGAAACATAGTCGTAGGCGGCCTCGTGCTTGCCCGCCTCGGCAATCGCCTCGACCGCCTGCCGTGTGTGCTCTGCCCGCGACTTTTCGATTTGCTCGAGAAAAGACGTCAACCAGCCCGACAGATACTTGAGCTTGGGATGCTGTTCGTCCCGCAGTTGTGTAACCATCGCCGCGGCCCGCTCAAACTCGCAGTCACCGAGCAGTCCTTCCGCCTCGGCTTGCTTCACTGCTATCGCCTGCCGACGCCCATCAACAAGCGGTGTCTGCTTTGCCCCGCACGAACCGCATATCTCCTCCCACACCGGCATCGGCTTGGTGCAAGACAGGCATGGGGTCTCAAGCGACTCGCCACACCCGCGGCAGAACCGCCGGTTTGAGTCGTTCTTCACGCCGCACGATGGGCACTGCCCTTGGACGAGTTCCTCGACCGTCGCGGCCGTGGCACGGAGGCTCGTTTTGAGCGCGTCCCGCAGCTCCCTCGCCGACTGGTATCTCAACTCCTTTTCATCCTCGAGCGCTTTGCCGAGAACGTCGTGCACCTGCGGCGGGACGTTGCGAAGGTTGATCACCTTCGGGCTTCTCCCTGTCACCATCTGGTACACCGTCGCCGCCAGACTCCAGAGGTCGGAGCGGTGATCGACGAGGCTGGCATCCCGCCGCTGCTCCGGCGGCATGAAGTCGGGCGTGCCGAGCACAGCTCCCGTCATCGTCTGGCCGTGGTCGCCGGCCTGCGCCTTCGCGAGGCCGAAGTCCGTCAGCTTCGGGATGCCGTCCTTCGTGAGCAGCACGTTGGCCGGCTTGATGTCGCGATGGATGATTCCGAGATCATGCGCCTTGGCGAGACCGTCACAGAGCTGGCAGGCGAGATCGACCGCTGACTCGAGCGGGATCGCTCCATCGCGGCAGCGGTCGAGGAGGCTGCCGCCGTCGACATACTCCATGATCAGAAACGGTCCGTCGTTCGCGCGGCCGTAGTCGTAAATCTGGACGACGTTGGGGTGATTCAAGGCGGCGATCGACTTGGCTTCCGTGAGGAAGCGGTTCACCGCCATCCGGTTGCCTGCCGCCTCGCCCAGGATCCGCTTGATCGCCACCTTGCGATCAAGCCGGGTGTCGGTGGCCAGCAGCACGGCGCCCATACCGCCCTGGCCGAGGGTGCCCTCGACGCGATAGCGGGCCTCGAGATCGATGACCTCGATGTCGTCGAGGATCGTCTCCTGCCCAGAGAGTCCGTCGCTGAGCGTCCGTTCGTCGCCGAGGCTCACGTCGGCCCGCTGAGGCCGCTTGCCGCCGGCGAATGTCGCTTCGCCGCCAAGACTTTGTTCAGATGCATCTGTCATGGAGCCGTCCACTCGGGGGCGTGGGCATCGCACCGGCGTATCCTGCAGCCGATTTCCCTCCGACGATCAACGGCAATAGCATACCCCTTCCGGGGAGGCGGTCCACGCTACCGGAGTCGCGAGGGGGGATTGGCCCGCGGGGCGGCCCCGGCGCGTGGTGCCGTACTACATCCGGCCCATGCCTGGGAAACAGTTGGTGCCGCTTCGTGGCCATCTATACAAGCGGGATGACCGTCCGCAGGCTGCCGAGATTCATCAACCACTCGTCCGCGGTCTTAGGCGCGTATCGGGTGTTCGCTTCCTAGGCGCAGGGAGAGCCTCGCGTGCTCGCCGGCATGGAGCGTGAGCGCCTGCGGGGCCGCTGTTAGCGGCCGGCGGTCGCATCGCGGCCTGGACCGACTCCACCGCGCGACCGTGCTGAAAAGCCCACACCTGCACATCCCGCCGCAGGTGCCGCAGCCGCCCACGCACGATCACCGGGGCGGGGAACGCGCCCCGCCACCGCCACCATCGCACTGTCGCGGGCGAGCGGCCCATCGCCTCGGCGATCGCCGCCGTCGAGACGAGCGCGGGATGGTGCGGCCCGTGAGCATGCACGGCCTCCCACCATGCCGCCTCGGCCTCTGGGATCGCCCGCAGCCTCCGTTTTCCAACGGTCGCGGGCTTGATGCCCGGATTGGACGGTGACGCGATTGGGCCTGTTTTCACGGGAAGCTGCGTGTCTGGGGTTTGAAACGGGGAAGGGTCGACGATACGGGGGAGTTCGAAGCCGGGGGAAGAAGAAACGCGTTGGTCCCAAGTACCTTTTCCAATCTGGCAGCCGTCGGCCACCCAGCCCGGCCAGGGGCACCCGGCCGGGCCGCATGGAGCACGCGCGGGGCGGACCGGCCGTCGGCAGCGCTCCATGCGTTTGGGTGATCGACGATCACAATCCAAACTCAGCGAGGATCTCGACGCGTGTCGCGTCGCGTTCCTTGCACCGCTTATGCCATCCGGCTTCCAGCACCGGGATGCTGGCTTCGTGCTGATCGAATGCCGCCTTCGCCTTCTTGGCTCTCTGCTCCACATCGGCCAGTGTCAGCCATTTGCCATCTTGCTTGACGAGATCATCGCCATCGCGAGCACGACGCACGGCGCGCTCGGCCTCGTTGAGCGCTTTGGTGAACTCAGGCAACTGCCTCTGCGCTGACTGAAACGTGTTCTCGGCTTCATCGGCTGCACGTTCAGCGGTGGCGAGCTTGTCCCACGCCACCAACGGCAGACACTCCTGCGACAGGAGCTGGTCGCGTGCCCGTGCTGCAGCCTGGACGCTGTCGGTCAGCTTGGCCTGCTCACCGGCATGCTTCTCCTGCACGGCCAAGAGCTTCGCCCGCGCGAGATCGTACTCCTCACGCACGGCAGCGATCTCGCCCTCGATCTTGGCGAGACGCTTCTCGGCCGGCGCCCCGGCTTTCGCCAGCGATACCAGCGAGGCCGCCCGCATCTTTCTGTCGATAATCCGCTGCAGGTCGGCCGGCTCCTTGCGGGCCTCGACGAGTTTGGCGTCGATGATCTCTGCCGGGATCTTCTCGCCGGCGAGAATCTTGCCCGCCAACTCCTCGAGCTGGTCTACCCTCTTGGCCCGAACCGGCCGCAACATCTCAAGCACGTCTACGCTGCTCATTGCTCATCCCCTTCGTTGTGAAGTGCGGCCTCGCGGCCGCCGGAAACGTCTGCTGCCGCGACCGGCGGAACGCCCGTCGGTGCGGTGTCTCGTCTGCGTGCGATCATTGCGACACGCTGGTCGCAGGTCGGCACGACGGCCTCGACGCGGGCCATGAAGTCGCGGTCGCGCAGGAGCGACCGGATCGGCGTGTCATCGGCCACGACCGCCACGGCCTCGGCAACGGCCGCGTACTGCATCCCGTACCGGGGGAACTCCGCGAGCGACAGGGCGGCCCACTTGCCGGCGACGGCCGCTCTGATCCTCTGGCAGCGGCCGTAGATGATCGCGGCAGCGGCAGCCCACGCGGGGCCGTGATGGGCGGCGCTGATCTCGGGGGTCTCCACCCGCGAGAACGAGGTCGGCAGATCCCGCAGAGCGTTGGCACGGGCATCGTCGATGTCGGCGTCCACGTCGGCGGCCAGGGCGTGCCCCAGTTCGTGCGCCGCCGTGTGCTCGATCGCAACGGTCGCCATCGTGCAGCCGCTGTCTCGGCACCGGGCCACCAGCCAGCCGGCCGCTGCCGCGGGCACCCGCAGGTCGGCCAGGAGCTGCTGGGCTGTGTCGGCGGCTGCGTCGACGTGCAGGGCGGCGATCCGCCGCGCGGCAACCATGACGGCAGCGCCGGCAGGGAAGCCGTGAGCACGCGCGAACAAGTGCCCTGAGCCGCTGCACAGCCCCCAGACGGTCGGGGCGGTTAGTTCGACGATCCGAACGCCGTCGGCTTCGTCAGGCCACGCCACGACGCCCAGGAGCGATTCCGCGTCGGGCACGGCCCGTGCGATCAGCTCGTCGAGGGCGGCATCGGGGGGCGGGGGCAGGTTTGTTGTCATGCGCATAACCCCGGTGCCGCAGTGCGTGGGCACTTGCCCGCGATTGCCCACGATTGGCGCGCGTTTTCGGTTAACTCCTTCATGAGGGTCTCTAGGGGTGACGAACGGGAATTTGGTCGGCAAACGTGGAATCGTGGGCAAATCCATAGTTTCACCCGTGAAACCCGAGGTTTTCGGTTGCCCGCGATTTGCCCGCGATGCCCACGATTTTTTGCTGTTTGAGCGTCAAGCGACCTCCCATCCTTCCCCGCTTGCTGCGTATTCGCAGTCCTGCGACACGCGCAGTCCGACATACACAGTCCGTTTTCTGAACGGCCCGACGTCTGGGCGCCTCTTTCCGAACCCGCGGCGGCCCAGTTCGCGACCCAGCATGTTCGCCGTGTAGGAATCAACGATGTGACGCGGCGTGCCGTCTGCTTGCATCCATCTCTTGAATGCCGCCAACGTGTCGCGAATCTCGGCTTCCTCCCGCGGACCCTCCACGCAGCAGTCGGCCACGAACCGTCCGACAAGATCCTCGTCGTCGATGTATTCGTCGGTCGCCAGCATCACCGCCGCGGGCGATTCCAGCCGGCCGGCCAGGAGCCGGCGCCGCAGCCCGTCGACGCACCACGCGAGGATGCCGGACCGTTCACTGGTGCCCAGCAAACGATCCTTGATCGTCAGGTCTGGCCGATCCTTGAATGACGCAGCCCACGGCACGACACGCAGTCGTCGCCGGATGCCGTCATCAGTGCCCGATAGCCGCGGGGCACGGTTGTAGGCGATGTGGATGTGCCAGGTCGGCCGCATCTCCCAGAAATCTTCCCGCATGCGTCGAGTGCGGATCGTGTCCCCACCCGTCAGACTTTTCACAAGAGACTCGCGCAGTGCCCGATTGGCTTCCTGCTCAATGGCGGTCACAAACCGCTTCCCGTGCAACGCCGCGATCTCGGTCGGGTGGGAATCGAAGTTGCGGGCCGTGAACAGCCCTGGCGGCGCTACGGCCGCGTAATCGCCTAGCATCGCGCCGATCGCCTCGAGCACCGTGCTCTTGCCGTTGCACCCGCCCCCGTTGTGGCAGATCAGCACCTCGTCTGAAACATCGCCGGTGAGCGCCAGCCCGAACGCCTGTTGCAGGAACAGTTCGATTTCTGCGTCGCCGCATGTGACGTCTCGGATTGTGCGTTCCCACAGGTCCGATCGTGCGTCCGGGGCGAACGACACGGCGGCCAACTGCGTGAGACGCAGAGCGGGGTCGTGTGGCCGCAGTTCGCCGCTGCGGAGGTCGAGCACGCCGTTCTCCAAGTTCAATAGCCACGGGTGCGTGTCGAAGTCGGATTGCGAAACCGAGATCCCGGGCTCGCTACGGGCCAGTCCCACAACAGCGTCGATACATCGCTTCGTTCCGGTTCCCTTCAAGAAATCG
The DNA here is from genome assembly GCA_044336965.1 of Pirellulales bacterium. Classification (GTDB taxonomy): domain Bacteria; phylum Planctomycetota; class Planctomycetia; order Pirellulales; family UBA1268; genus CAMCQY01. The sequence goes on from JBIIOL010000017.1 coordinate 12,214, forward strand.
ACGGCACGCAAGCGATCCTCGGGGTCGACGTCGGGCAGCTCGCGCCACAACTCGTCGTGCAGCCGCTTGCATTCCTGCACCGCCACATGATCGGCGCCCTCCCGCCATCGCTTTCCGTCGAATGCGAAATATGCTTTCCGCTCGCGGACATAAACCAGCTTCCCGCGAATAGTTTTCGCCAGCCGCCGCGACAACCCAACGTCATCCCATGTCGTCTCACGGGCCAAGTCCGTACCGCCAGCGAATGCGTCCCCCGCGTTTGCATCGGCTATCAGCGCGTGAGCTGCTTGATGTGCTTCGGATTCTTCATACCCTGGCTCGCGCTGTTGGCTGAATGCGTTCTCGATCTGCCGTGGCAGATCGTCGATGTCGGATTCCGACAGAGCTGGTGAGATCAGATGCGCGCGCGACATGATCGCCTCCACCGCCTGGCCCAGCTCCCAGCCGCGGGCCTGCATGTCGCACGCGATCTGAAACAGTGCCGGCCGCCGCTCGCCGATCAGCTCGCCGGTTTTCATGTACCGCTGGCCCGCATCGCACAATTTCCCGCGCGGCAGTTTCTTGTCCCGCGTCCGGTTGGTTTTGTGTCCCGCTTTCTGCGGGAACACGGAGAGCGCGTGGCGGTCATCCGTCTGCGTCACGATCCGGCACAGCGGTCGGCCAGGGCGTTCCGGCTTCACGTTGTCGAAGCCCACTACCCGCAGCAGCCGCTCGGGGTTGTGCACGGCCTTGTCGCCACCCGTGGCCGCCGCGATGCCCTTGGCGATGGCGCGGTACTGCTCCACGTTCGTGAACGGCTCATCCAGCAGGAAGTATCCATGCGTCCCGCCACCGCTGGACACGACGATCGACGGCACAGGCAATCCCGCCTTTCGGCACCGCTCTACAGCCTCCTCCGGCTGAACGCCGTCCCAGTCTGCAATCGCCGCCCGGAACATCGACACGCTGTCGTCGCCGCGCTTGCCGGAAGCTATCCGCGGGTGGGCGCCGAAGTACACGTTGTCGGGCGACTGCTCGCGGGCGTTGCGGTCCGCAGCCCACCGCAGGGCTGCGTCTGCCTGTCTCTCGTCGCACAGCCTGAACCATCGGCTGGCCTTCAGGTTCGGCAGCAGCCGCACCTCGATCCAATCGTCTGGCGTGAACAGCGCCTGCAGGAACGCACGCGCAGTTTCAACCCGCCCCGCCGTATCAACGGTGTCCATAGTCATCCCTATGCCTGGCAGTTCTGCCAATACCCACCGGCCGCTATACTGCGACGGTCATCCCTTAACCCCGTGCCGGCTAGTCCCCGGCGCGGGGTTTTTTTGCTACCTGCCGGCCTTCTGCCGGCGTGCGTTGTTTGCCCTGCGGCCCCACACTGCGGCTTCGTGTGCCTTCGGATCGGTGCCGTATGCAATGACGTCCGCGAGCATGTATCTGGTGTGGCTCTGCTGGTCGTCTCCCAATTTGCTGAACCTCGGCCCTCTCTTTGCGCTGGCAAGGTTGGCGAGATGCTGCGGGGACATGTCGAGCAATTGCGCAGCCTTCTTGCGAGTGAGGAAAGTCGTCGCAGGGTCTACGGCGTGTTTCATTGTCAAACCTCGAGCTAGAGCAACAGGTGTAGCTATGTTCATCGTATCACATTGCGTATACGCTCACGGTCGACGGCGCTACTAATCGTCATCACGCGGAGGTGTCGGCGCGTGCCCTTGCTTCACCAACTGCTCGACGTGTTTATCACTCCATCGTGATGAAAAGCCGATCGACAACGCGACCTCGAGCACCTGAGCGAGAGACGCCCGGATGGATCGGTCGTCATACGCACGACATCGAAAAGGATCGGCCGACGGGAACCCGCGATTGCTGGCAGCTCCGTTGAGCGCGCACTCCTGGCCGTCGAGCACGACGGTAAGCCACACGCCCGCATAGCACCGCAACAGCGCACGCGGCTGCGTGAACGGCCAACGGCTGCCAAACTGGGCACGCTCGATCACCAGCTCGCGGTATGGGGGGCGGTTTTCAGTTGTCACTACTGCACCTAGGATCGGGCGGCCCGCCGGCACCTCGCCGCCGGGTGTTCGTCTGCTATCGCCGCGACTTGGCCCTCTTGGCCTCGGCATGCTCAGTCGCCACCGCCAGCCGCGCGAGCAGGTGCTCAATCACCCTGGCCCCCTGTTCGAGGAGCAGACGCTCGCGGTCGGGGGTCTCGTCGTCCCACGCGCGGGCCATGAGCGTGTCGGCCAGCTCGCGGGGTGGGGGGAGGTCGAACGGCGTGTCGTCGTCGAAGGTCTTCATGCTCGTGCCCCTCACTTCGCTTTGCGGCCGGGCCGCTTGGGGGCGATCACGCGGTCGAGATCATCGAGGGTCCGCTGCACTTGGGCAGCGCGGGCCGGGCCGGCCGTGCGATCGGCCAAGTTGTCGGCCGGCTGCGTAGTCGCGCGCAGGAACTCTTCGATCGCTTGCTCGCTCACGTACCAGCGGCCGGCGATGTGTTCACCGCGGAGACGCGTGCCACGCACGCCCTTGGTGGCCCAGCGGATCAGAGATGAGCGATGCGGCCTGGGCGTGCCCGTGATCGCTGCCCAGTGTGCGGCCGCCCTGTTGACCGGCAGGAGCTTGGGCTTGATCGTCGTCTGCATGATGACGTTCTCCGTAGGGTGGTGTGCGTGTCGCTCATATGACGCGAAACACGCGATCCCGCTTTGCTACGGCAAAAAGTTAAAACTGTAAATAGTCTCCAAGTGCTGTTTTCCCGCAGAAAAACGATGGTGCGAAAAAACTTCGCAACAACGACGCGCAACGCGGGGGCGTTTACTATACGAGCGCATAGTGCGCTGCCGTTGTGGTGATCACTGCGACTAGCGTCACCTCGTCCAATAACCGCCGCAACGTCCTCCGGCAGCCGAGACAGTTCGTAGAGCGTGCCCCACGATGCCGGCAAAACAGACACGCGTGTCTGTTTTGACAGCCAGCACCCGTCGTCAGCGACCGCAATAAGCCGCTGGGCAGGCCGCACGCCAAACGGCAGCGGCGGCCGCCACCGACGACGTGCGCTTCGACTCGTGCTCCAACTCGTTGCGCTGCTTTTTAGCTTGGGGGGAAATTCCCCCCAAGCTATGCCGTTGCTTGCCGCCCTCCTTTACCCCCTCCGCCTTCGCCGCCTCCGCGATCGGCCGCTGAAACTCCTCGATCTTTTTGCCGACTGCCGGAAAACCCTGGGGGAATTTCCCCCAGGGTTTCAGAGCCTCGCGACTCGTCCTGTGGCTTTTCTGCTCTAGGGGAAATTCCCCTAGAGCTATCCGACGGCCGGCCTTCACGCGCCGTCACCCGCTTCGAGCTGCTGCGCGCGCGGCCTTGCCCCAGTTGGCAGGCGCGTAGTGATCGGTCATCGTCGCACGGCTATGGCCGGCAATCGCCTGGGCAGCTTCACGCCCGCCTGCTTTGCGAATCTCGCGGAGCCGGGTGTAACGCAACTGGTACGGAGTCCAGTGCGGCAGCAGCGGCAGCCCCTCCTGCTCGCGGGCCTTGTTCGCTTTCGCGATGGCCCGAGTGACCGCCCGCAGGATTGCGTTCCGGTCGAATCGTTTTCCGACACGGGGCGACGGCTTGCGAGGGATCATCGACACGACGCCATCACGCGGCTTGCGAGCCGGAACACTTCGTTCGGGTTTGAAGACATAGTCGCGGTCACTGCGACCGGCGACGTGGGCCAGGACGATGGCCTGAGCCTGCGGCCCGATGGCGATGTGCCGCTGCTTGCCGCGGTGCGAAGTCTTGTGTCGCTTGGGAACGTATCGCCACACTGACTTGTTCTGATCACGGATGCGGCACATCTTCATGCGGCGCGCCTCGCTGGGCCGGCAGCCGGTCAGCCGCATGAACCAGATCATGTCGGCAACTTCCTGCGTCATGTAGGGCAGGGTTGCCCGCACGATGCTCGGCTTGACGGGCTTGCGTGGCTTGGTTTCGCGGGCGGATGTTTGCCCTCTCTCAAGCGACGGCACGGATTCGAGCGCCTTCATTCGGTCATCGGGGACCAGTTCCCGTAGAACGCCCCACCGAAACATCTGACGAACACGCTTCACGATATCGTTGATG
>JBIIOL010000293.1:0-4960 GCA_044336965.1 Pirellulales bacterium
CGGCCGCTGCCGCGACGACGGCAGGCCCTTCTTCGTCTGGTACGCCCCGATGCTGCCGCACGATCCGCACGATCCGCCACAGGAGCTGGTGGATCACTACGCGGCCCGCACCGACAGCCTCCACGTGGCGCGGTACTGGGGCAACGTCGAGCGGTTCGACCGCACGGTCGGCGACCTGCTCGACCACCTCGATCGTGAACGGCTCGCGCAGGACACGCTCGTGGTCTACGTCACCGACAACGGCTGGATCCAGAGCCCCGACCGGCCGCAGTTCGCACCACGGTCGAAACTCTCCCCCTACGAGGGCGGCCTGCGGACGCCGATCATGCTCCGTCAGCCGGGCGCGATCCCGCCGGGCTCCAGCGACGCGCTGGCGAGCGCCATCGACATCCTGCCGACCGTGCTGGCGGCCTGCGGCGTGCCCGCGCCGGCCGGGCTGCCGGGGGTCGACCTGCTCGACGCCAAGGCCGTAGCGGCGCGGCGGCAGATCTTCGGCGAGTGCTTCACGCACACGCTCGTCGATCTCGACGATCCGGCGAAAAGCCTCCTCTGGCGGTGGACGATCCGCGACGACGAGCAGACGCCGCACCAGCACCGGTGGAAGCTGATCGTGCCGACGTCGGCCACGACCGAGGCCACGACCGGGGGTGGGGCCGGGGGCGAATTTCTCGCCGGGCCGGCCGGCCGTGTCGATCCTCAGTCGCGGGAGCGATGGCAGCGGCGGGAGGTCGAACTCTTCGATCTGGCCGCTGACCCCGACGAGACGAAGAACCTCGCCGCCAGCGAACCGACAGTCGTGCAGGAGCTCACGCAGAGCCTCGTCGCGAACTGGTCACCGCCGGGGCCGCGTGCTGCCGCCGCGACACCGGCCGCTGCTGCGGCAGCGAAACGGCCGCCAAACCTGCTCGTCTTTCTGGCCGACGATCTCGGGGCCCACGATCTGGGCTGCACCGGCAGTAGTTTCTATCGCACGCCGGCGATCGACCGGCTGGCCGCCTCCGGGATGCGTTTCACGCGTGGCTACGCAGCTGCCCCGGTCTGTTCGCCCACCCGCGCGGCGCTCATGACAGGCCGGCATCCGGCCCGTGTGAAGATCACGAACTTTATTGGCGGGAGCCGGCGGGGCAGCCTCTTGCCTGCGGACTATCTCCACGCCCTGCCCGTCAGCGAGGTGACCGTGCCGACGCTCCTGCACGACGCGGACTATGCGACCGGCATCTTCGGCAAATGGCATCTCGGGCCGCCCAAGGACATTCCGTCGCACGGCTTCGATGTGACCGGCTCGACGAGCGTCGGCCCCGGCCGCGGTCCACCGGACGACCCGCATCATGCGCGGACGATCGCGGCCGAGGCATCGGCCTTCATCAAGGCCAACCGCGACCAGCCCTTCTTCTGCTACGTGCCGATGCACTCGGTTCATGTGCCGCTCAAGACCCGGCCGGAACTCTTGGCTGAGGAACAGATGCGTGTGGCCGCGCTATCGCCGCCTACCGGACCCCGCGAGGTCACCGAGGGGGATCGCAAGGCGCGGGCGGTGCAGGATCATCCCGTCTATGCCGGCATGGTCCGCGAGATGGACGAGACGGTGGCGACCGTGCTCGCCGCCGTCGAAGCAGCCGGGCAAACCGACAACACGCTCGTCGTATTCACCAGCGACAACGGCGGACTCTCCACTGCCGAGGGTGCACCGACCTCGAACCTGCCCCTCCGCGCCGGCAAGGGGTATCTCTACGAGGGGGGCATCCGTGTGCCGCTGGTCGTGCGGTGGCCGGGGATCGTCGAGCCGGGCACGACGACCGCCGTGCCGGTCACCACGCTCGACATCGCCGCCACGCTGCTCGATGTCGGCGGCTCGACACAGTCGGTGGAGACGGTGATCGATGGCACGAGCCTGCGGCCGGTGCTCGCGGGCGGTTCGCTGCCTGCCCGGGACCTCTGTTGGCACTATCCCCACTACGCCAATCAAGGTGGCCGGCCCGCCGCCGCGATCATCGCCGGTGACGGGCCACGCCAGGGAAATGAAAGCCAGGGACATGAAAGCCAGGGATATGAAAAACTGGTCGAGCACTTTGAGGACGGTCGCGTGGAACTCTTCGATCTGGCGACTGATCCCGGCGAGCGGCGTGATCTCGCCGCTGAGCGGCCGGAACGGGCCGCCGCCCTCAAGGAGCGGCTGGCGGCATGGCGGGTCGCCGTCGGGGCGGCGATGCCGTCTCCCAATCCGCAGCCGGTCGACCCCTTCGGGCCGGAGGGCGAGCCGAGGAAGCGGTGAGGCGGTACACTCGCTGGTTCCCGGGGCCCGGCGGATGCTACGAAAGGAGCGGATCCATGATGCTATGTAATCGATCAATGATGTCTGTCGTGCTGGCATGGGCGGCCTTCGCCGCGCTAGCCCCGCAGCCTGCCCGGGCTGACAACTGGCCCAACTGGCGTGGCCCCGCGCTCGACGGGGTTGCCGCAGGCCGTGGCTATGTCTCCTCATGGAGTCCGACCGACCATGTGCTCTGGCGGGTGAAGCTGCCTGGGCTCGGCGCGAGCACGCCGGCGGTGTGGGGCGACCGTGTCGTCGTCACCTGCGGCATCGACGGCAAAGACGCCGCCATCGGCTTCGATCGCAACGGCAAGGAGGTCTGGCGGCGTGAACTCGGCGAGGTCAAGCCTGGCAAACACAAGAAAGCCACCGGCTGCAACTCGTCGCCCGTCACCGACGGCCAGTATGTCTGGGTCTATTATAAGAGCGGCGAACTGGCAGCCCTGAACCTTGCCGACGGTGCCGTCGTCTGGAAGACGAACCTGCAGCAGCAGTTCGGCGAAGACACGCTCTGGTGGGATCTCGGCACCTCGCCCGTGCTCACCTCCAAGGCCGTGGTCGTCGCCGTGATGCAGACCGGCCCCAGCTACCTGGCGGCGTTTGATCGCACGACCGGCAGCCTGCTCTGGAAGCACGACCGGATGCTCGACGCCCCTGAGGAAGCCGCGCAGAGCTATTCCACGCCGGTCGTCGTCGCGGGCAATGCCGACAAGGGCGAACCGGCGGAGATGCTCGTCGTGCTGGGCGCTGACCACGTCACAGCCCACGACGCCGCCAACGGCAAAGAGATCTGGCGGGTGGGGGGCCTGAATCCGACGGGTCACAAGTATTTCCGGTCGATCGCCTCACCGGTTGTGGCGGGCGACCTCGTCATCGCGCCGTATGCGCGGGGCGAGACGATCACCGCCATTCGCCGCGGCGGCACGGGGGACGTGACCGCCTCGCACGTGGCCTGGGTTCGCACCGATCTGGGGGCCGATGTGCCGACGCCGGCCGTGCGGGATGGCCGCATCCTCGTCTGCACCGACAAGGGGCGGGTGGAGTGCGTGGACGCCGCCACCGGCAAGACGCTCGTGAAGATCGAACTGCCCAAGAATCGCAATGCCTACAGTGCATCGCCCGTGATCGTCGATGGCCGTGTCATCGTGACTCGCGAGGACGGCGAGTCGAGCGTGCTCGCCTGGCCTGCGCAAGCCGCGACCGAGATCAAAGACGACCTCAAAGATTTGAAAGTCCTCGGCCAGGGTGTCGTCGACGAGATGACCGTGGCCACGCCCGTCTGTGTCGATGGGCGGATCTTCCTGCGGACACATGATTCCCTCTGGTGCCTTGGAGAAAAAGAATGATGGCTGCTCTCACTCGCTCTCGCTCGATCCGGCCGATGTGGCTCGTGCTGGTGGCCCTTTCGCTTGCGGTGACGACCGGCCACGCCGGGGCACGGGCCGCCGAGCCAGTCAAACCGGCGCGGCTCTTGGCCGTGACGGTCACCAATGGCTTCCGGCACAGCTCGATCAATACAGCCGAGCCGATGCTCGAGGAACTCGGTCGCACAAGCGGTCTCTACCATCTCGACTTCCTGCGGATGCCGCCGGGCCGGCCGCCGCAGCCCAAGGCCATCAAGCGTGCCGAGGGCACCAGTGACGCCGACTGGAAGAAACAGGAAGATGCGTTCAAGGCGGAGCAGGAGACATTCCGCGCGGCCGACGCGGTCTGGCAGCAGGGGGTGAAGGAGCAGTTCGCGAAGGCCTTTGCGCCGGAGGCGCTCGCCCAGTTCGATGGCGTGATCTTCGCGAGCACGACAGGCGAACTGCCGATTCCGGATCTCAATGGCTTCCTCGAGTGGATCAAGTCGGGCAAGGCGTTCATCGGCTTCCATGCGGCCAGTGACACGCTCAAGAGCTCCGACGCCTACTGCGAAATGGTCGGCGGCCATTTCGCCGGCCACCCGTGGAACGCCGGCGGTGAGCACGCCTTCGTGGTGCACGAGCCGGGCCACAGGCTTACGGCGATGTATCCAGAGCGGTTTCGGCTCAAGGACGAGATCTACCAGTACGACCCGCGATACAAGCCCGACAACCTCCGGGTGCTCGTCAGCCTCGACATGGCGGCGAGCAACCCCAAGGAGCCCTGGCACGTGCCGGTGTCGTGGGTCCGCGACTATGGCCGCGGCCGGGTCTTCTACACGAACTTCGGCCACAACGACGCCACGTGGAAGGATCCCGCGTTCACAAAGCATGCGGCCGAGGGGATCGCCTGGGCGCTCAAGCGGTTCGACGCCGAAGCGGCGCCGAATCCCGATGTGCAGGCGGCTGAGTATCTGCGCAGCGTGGTCGCCGCGGCCGCCGCGGCCACAGGCAAAAATGCTGACGACCTGCGGGCACGGGCCGATGCGAAGATCGCCAAGAGTGCCGCCTGGGCCACGGGGCTGCGTCCGATGCTTCTGGAACTCCGCGGACTCAAGCCAGAGGCCCGGGCCGAGGCCTACGCCAAGGTGATCGCAGAACTCGAGAAAGAGTGAGCGAGGATGACCATGAGAGGGCGGGTGTTCTGGCTGGTGGCGGTGTGCTGCGGGGTCGTTCTGGGATCCGTCCTGGGAAGGCCTGCTGAGTCCGCAGAGCCGCCGACAACGGCTCGCCCGAACGTCCTGTT
>JBIIOL010000294.1:0-4939 GCA_044336965.1 Pirellulales bacterium
GGCGTTTTCGATGCGATTCCTGCGACCGTTTCGACCGATACATCTTCCGGGTCTGAAGATGGTCGTTCCTGAAGGGCTGACGGCATGCCGCCAGCCAGACGGCCGCCAGTTCGGTCCCCGGTGTTTGTTCGTGCCAGTTGCCCCCAGAGGCTGGAGTGATGCCTTCCACCTGCATGGTGATTCCAATGCCAACCCTCTCCAAAACCTGCCGCCTGCTGGTCACCCTGTCCATGCTGACGCTGTCGTCGGCATGGACGACCGGCGCATTCGCCGCAGTTCCGTGGCACCCCGATCTCCCCGCCGCCCGCCGGGCTGCGGAGATCAGTCATCGCCCCGTGCTGGCGATCTTCACCGCCAGCTGGAGTACGGCGAGTACGACTCTTGACCGGACGACACTGGCCAGCGACGAAGCCGTCGCCCTCATCACGGCCTGTTTCGAACCGGTCTGCGTGGATGTCGACACCAACCCCGAGGCCACGCGTCGCCTCGGCATCACGAGAATCCCCACCGCCTGCGTCGTCACTGCCGACGAGCAGCTGCTGACGAAATTCGAACTCCCCGAAACACCGGCCGGATTCGTGGCTGCTGCGGCCCGTGCCGCGCAGGAGGCGGCCCTTGCCTCAGCAGCGCAATCCTCGTCGCAAGGCACGACGACCGAATCGGCAGCCAGTGCGCGTGAGTTCGCCGGCATGGCCGGGAGCGGGTCGGGCTCGCTGCCATCATTCGGCGGCGGTGGTGCCAATGGTATGCGAACGGCCACGACGGCGGAAATTCGTGGCACCGTGCCGCCTGGAGGCAAGGCGATCAATGCCGTCGCCGCCAAGGTCCGGATGCTCTCCGACTTTGCCAGTGACGATGGCGTGCCGGCCAGCCGAACGGAATCGGCCATCGCCGCATCGTTCCGGGAAAGCGACATACCCCCGACGGCCACACCGCCCGCATCGCCGACGCTGATGGCGGCCGAGGCCACGCCGACCGCGACCGCTGCAGCCGCCCCGGCCGCAGTGACGACGGCACTGACGGCCGCCCCGATCCAGCCCTCGCTGGCGGCTGCAAGGCCGGTCACCACATCGAGTGTGCAGACGTATCCGGCTGCCGACACCGCCGCCGGCGGTCTGGGCAACACCGCCCCGCAAGCGCCGCTGAGCATCGAGCCAAACCCTGTCGCTCCTTCGAACACGACCGCCCGCTCGGCCCCATGGCTCGGTCTCCCGCAGCAGAACCAGGCCGCAGCGCCCGCGCAGCCGGAGCCGCCCGCCGCCGTGACGCGGTCCGAGTCGCTCGCCAGTGGCGGCAAGACTGCTGCGGGCACACAGCCGCAGTCCGAATCAAGGCAGCCAGCTCCGACACCGGCGGCCGCGGCGACGCCCGGCAGTGCTGCCACGGCCCTCGCCGAATCCAAGCCTCAAAAGCCATCGGCCACCTCGTCGTTTCTCGCGGCCATCCAGAAGCCACTCAGCTTTTTCTCGAAGCCCGCGGCAGCGAAGGCGGCTCCGAGCGTCGCGAGCACGTCCCCCGCTGCAACGGCCCAGACCGCTGCAGCGCCGGCCACCCCGACGGAGCCCGACACCTACGGCTCCATGCCGGTCGGCCTGGAGGGCTATTGCCCGGTCACGCTCGCGGAGCGCGGCGTGTGGGTGGAGGGCCGTGCCCAGTGGGGAGCACGGCACCGCGGGCGAACCTACCTCTTTTCCGGCGTCGAGCAGCAAAAGGCCTTCCTGGCCGATCCCGACCGCTACGCTCCCGCGCTTTCCGGCGACGACCCCGTTCTGGCATTCGATTCCGGGAAGAGCACCCCGGGACAGCGCCGCTACGGGGTCACCTATCAATCGCGGACCTACCTGTTCTCGTCGACGGAAACCCGCGATGCTTTCGCCGCGAATCCACAGCGATACACATCCGGAGCCCTGGTCGCCGAGAATCGCACGCCCGCCAACGGCCCTCTCGTCCGGTAAGTGTCAGGCCGGCCGGGCCCAGCCGCGTGAACGTTCGACGGCCTCTCGCCAGCGTGTGAGCAGTCGCGTGCGTGTCGCGTCGGACACACGCGGCTCGAAGACCCGTTCCACCCGACGTGCCTCCTCGACGGCAGCATGATCGGAGAAGAACCCGGTCGAGAGGCCCGCCAGGAGCGCCGCTCCCAGGCTCGTCGTCTCGAGCACCGCGGGCCGCTCCACGGGCAGACCGAGCACGTCAGCCTGCATCTGCATCAGCAGATCGTTGCTGCTGGCCCCGCCGTCGACCCGCAGTCGGCCGAGGCTCACGCCCGCGTCCTGCTGCATGCAGGCGACGACGTCGGCCACCGACAGCGCAATCGACTCGAGCGCTGCGCGGGCGATATGGCCCCTGCCCGTGGCTCGCGACAGGCCGATCACGAGCCCGCGGGCAAAGGGATCCCAGGAGGGTGCCCCAAGGCCCGTGAGCGCCGGAACGAGCATCACGCCACCGCTGTCCTCCACGCTTCGCGCGAGGGGTTCGATTTCACTGGTGTGCCCGATCATCCCCAGGCCGTCCCGCAGCCAGCCGATCAGGCTGCCGGCCACGAACACCGATCCCTCCAGGAAGTAGTCTGCGGCGGGAGCGGCCGGCGAGCGGCTGCTCGACAGCGTGCATCCCGGCGTGGTGAGCAGGCCGTGCCGGCTGGTCACCGGCTCGTGCCCGGTGGAGAACATCAGAAACGCGCCGGTGCCATACGTGTTTTTCGCATCGCCCGCACGCACGCAGCCCTGGCCGAATGCCGCCGCCTGCTGGTCGCCGGCACAACCCGCGATCGGGATCGACGCACCCAGCCACGAATCATCGGTCACGCCGAACGAACCGCTCGACGGGCGGACTTCGGGCAGGATCGCCCGCGGCACTTCGAACTTCCCGCAGAGTTCGTCGCTCCACTCCAGCCGGTTGATGTCGAAGAGGAGCGTGCGGCTGGCGTTCGTGATGTCCGTGGCATGCACGCGGCCGCCCGTGAGCCGCCAGATCAGGAAGGCGTCGACGGTGCCGAAGAGAACCTCACCGGACTCGCACCGTGACCGCAGCCCAGGCATGGTCTCCAGGAGGTGCATGATCTTCGTGGCGGAGAAATAGGGATCGAGGAGCAGCCCGGTGCGGCGGCGGACGTCGTCCTCGATGCCCTGCCCCCGCAGGCGACCGCAGATGGCCGCCGAGACGCGGCTCTGCCAGACGATCGCCGGCGCCACCGGCTGGCCTGTGGTCCGGTCCCAGAGGATCGTCGTCTCCCGCTGGTTGGTGATGCCGATGGCGGCCACCTGCTCCGGCGACGTGCCACTCGCTTCCAGAACGCGTCGGGCACAGGAGAGCTGCGACCGCCAGATGTCCTCCGGGTCGTGTTCGACGATGGCCACGTCGTCGGTGTCGCCGACAGCGGTCCGCGTGACTTCGGTTCTGGTGATCTGCGGAAACTCCTCCTGCGCCATCGCCAGCGGAACACCACGGCGGTCGAAGAGGATCGCCCTGCTCGACGTGGTCCCCTGGTCGAGCGCGAGGATGCAGGTCTTGGCTGTTCCGGCTGCGGTCATCGTTCCCCCTCATGGTTGCTCGTTCTGCGGACGTGCGTCCCGACCAGGCCAGGCCCCTCGACCGTGATTGGCACGCTCCGGCCATAGCGTTCCTCCAGCCGTGCCACGCATCCGTCGACTGCCGCGGCCACGCTCTGCGTCACGAGGCCGCGGGCATTGGCCAGCGATTCCGCCACGTCCGTGATCGCCTCGCGGCTGAGCCGCTCGTGAAACGAGAGCATCAGCCGCCGCTCGATCAGGTCGTCGAGCGTGGAGGCCCACTCCTCGTGGACGCAGCATCCCACAGCGGCCCGCGGCAGATCGACGCCGCGAATCAGCGTGCTGAGGCCTCCCGAATCGCCGCGATGCTGCCAGATGCCCGCCGCGCGTGCTCCGAACAGGCCGACGGCGTGCTCCGCAGCGGCGGCGGCACGGTCGGCGGACAGCCCTGCCCGCTCGGCATGGGCACGGCACGTGCGGACGACAGCCTCGCGTGCGGCCCCCGAACACGCCCCCGGCAGCGGCCGCTCCCGTGATGTGCGGAGGACCGGCAGTCCCAGCGAGCCGAGCACCGTGGCCGCCGTCGCTTCGGCCAGACTGCGGCACGTGGTGAGCTTGCCGCCCACGATGGACCATAGCGGCACCGCCGCCCCATCCTGCCGCACGACGAGATGCCGACGGGTGACACCCGCCGGCGAACGAGCATCACCACCCACATAAGGAAGCGGCCGCACACCGCAGTAGTGCTGCTGCACATGGTCGCGACGAACCGCCACCGATGGAAACAGCCGCGTCACCGCCATGAGCAGATAGTCGATCTCCGCCTCGTCGGTGCGGGCCTCCGCCGGATCCCCGCTGTAAGCAAGGTCGGTGGTGCCGACGAGCACGAGTTCGGGGCCGAAGGGAAGCACAAAGACGGGCCTGCCATCGGCCGCCTCGGCATAGACGCCGTAGTCGGCAAGCGCGGCCCGCAGGGGCGCCCATCGCACCACGAGGTGACTACCCTTCGTACCGCCGATCAGGCGGCGGCCGACGCCCCCCGCACCGCCCGGAAACACCGCCGCGAGCGCGCGGTCCACCCAGGCACCGGTGGCGTTCACGATCGCATCGGGCCTGACCTCGAGGGGACCATCGCCCGCGGGAGACGGGCCGATCCTGAGCACGCCGTCGCGGCCAACCTCGGCATGACGGTAGGTGCAGACGTCGAACCGCGTTCCCGCGGCCGCGGCGATGTCGCGGGCATCGACGAGCAGTTCCACCGTGAACCGCTCCGGAAAGAGCAATTGCGCATCGCAGTAGAGCCCAGCCCGTGGAAACGCCGCCGCATCGACCTCTGGCATGCCGGCGAGACCTGCCCGCACCATGCGATGCCGCGGCCAGCCCGCGCCAGCCGACAGCAGGTCGTAGAGAGAGAGTCCGATGCCCACCGT
>JBIIOL010000295.1:0-4922 GCA_044336965.1 Pirellulales bacterium
GAGAGCCGCCGGATCAGCGCGCGACGGTCGGCCTCGGGAACGGGCTCCAGGCCCGCCTCGCCGAGCTTGGCGAGGATGAAGTGATCGATGGCGTTGTGGACGATTGGTCGGGCCAGTCCGGCGGCGAGCGTATCACCGGATGGAAGCGGTGGCGGCGTGGGCCGCACGACGGGACGGAATGCCCAATAGCCGCGGTCCTCGGCGGAGATGCCCCCCTTCTTGGATCGCTTTTTCGGGCCGGTGACTGCGGCCTCCGCGTCGTCCATTTCGGGCAGGCCGGCGGCGAGCAGTTCTGCGGCTGGCTTGGAGCCGGTCCAGGCGGCGCCGTCTTTCACCCAGGAGACGATCGCCTCGATCTGGTCGTCGGGCAGTTTGCCGTCGGGGGGCATCTCCCACGACTCATGGCGGATGGCGGCCACGAGGTTGCTTGCGTCGGCAGCGTCGAGATCGATTGCCGCACCCGACTCACCTCCGCGGAGCAGGCCGACCAGACTATCGAGCCGCAGCCCGGCCTTCTGCTTCTCGGGGCCGTGGCAGCCGACGCACCGCTCAACGAGCACCGGGCGAACCTTCGACTCGAAGAAGGCGACCCGATCAGCGGTGGACTCAGCCGCCCGTCCTGTGGCCGAAGCAGCTGCGCCCAGAACGACTGCCAGGAGAAGGTGGAGGTTGTGCCGGATCATGCCCAATCCTTCAAACCATAACGTTCCAGGTGCCCGACAGAATGCCGCGTCGGACAGCCAGAACCAGTCATGAATATCGGACCGGAGCCGCCCGATCCGTCACCTCTTAATATAATAGGAGCTTGCCGGTCCCGGGCTGAAGAGGTCCCGGAAGGCTGTTTTTACCGCGGTTTGTCAGCGTTGACGCCAACGGCGATTCATTTCGCCGGGGGAGAAAACAGGATGTTTTTCACCTCCCCGTCGAACGTGAGTCTGATATCGGTGGCTTGGGAGGCGGGGCGGCCGGCGATCCGAATGTCGTCGAACGTGATCCCGTCGGCATCTGCCCGTACGAGGCTCTGGCCAGCCTCGTCGGGAATCTGAATGTTGCTGAAACGGAAGTTTCTCAGCGTCGCTCCCGGCCAGTTGACGCCGAGTAGGGCGATCGAATCCTCGCAGCGGATGTTCTCGAACAGGTAGTCGCTATGTTCGCACTGGCCCGCGCCCTGCGGGATCACCGAAGTGAACAGGGCCCAGTCCGCTCCGAGCCACCGCCTGAGAGGCCTCTCCATATGAATCACGTCGCAATCGCGAATGATGATTCCGCGGGTTGTGAGCGATTGGTTGTTCCAACCGGCGCGGAAGATGTTGGCCACGGTCGGCCATAACACGCATCGCTCGACGGTGAGCCCGCTGAATTCGCCGCGCGTGGGTGGTGTTTCCTTTTGTGGGGCTTCGGCAAGATGCCCGCCGCCACCGCGATCGATCCGCAGGGCGATGCTGGCATCCTCGGTGTGAACGGCGAAGCAGTCGTCGGCCACGCGAAAGAAACTGTCCCGTACGGTCGCGCGGCCGCCGCCATACCAGTCCATGCCGTCGCAGTTGAGGTTTTCGGGCGTCGCGGCGATCACCTTGATGTTGTCGAAGGTGGAATCGGTCGTCCTGCGAAACTGAAGGCTCCAGGTCCTGGAGCGGTTCACGAATGTCACGCCCTCGACGGCAAGCCCCTTCACGTTGTGAGTCGTCAGCGGATGCCAGTTTGGGCGGACCAT
Organism: Pirellulales bacterium; assembly: GCA_044336965.1. Classification (GTDB taxonomy): domain Bacteria; phylum Planctomycetota; class Planctomycetia; order Pirellulales; family UBA1268; genus CAMCQY01. The sequence goes on from JBIIOL010000295.1 coordinate 1,715, forward strand.
CCAGCCGGAGTCGAAATTTCTGGCGTTCGGTCCCGCATAGACCACGACCCCGCGGCCCGCGATGCAGACGTTTTCGGCGTTCCAGGCGTTGATAGCGCCAGACAGCACCGCCCCCGGAGCAAGATAGAGCGTCTGATTGCTGGCGAGATCGACCGACCGCTGATGAATGCCAGGACCGATCCAGACGACGTTTGGATCTTTTGGATCGGGAATGTTTTTCTCGGGCGGATTGGCGAAAACAAACAGCACCTCATCTTCGAAGCCAGAAGTGCCTGGCCGCTCGATGGAATATTGACCTGGCTGCGTGATTGTGAATGTCACCTTCGTGCCTTCGGTCTTCGGACTGACGCCCCGAGACAACGGCCGCACCACGGCATTCCCCTGCCAAAAGTCCTCCGGCTGGGGATACGTCTTGCCATCGTGCCGGTTGTAATCGTTTGGATTGATCGTGACCTCGACCGCGGCTCGATCCGTGAAGTCGAAACTCACAAAGTGGATATTCATCGCCGCGAAGAAGACGGCGGCGGGTTTGCCATCCACGGCGACGCTGTAGCGGGCCGAGGCAAACTCCCACGGAAGGGGATGCGGGCTGGACTGCGGTTCGGCTGCAGGCGAGCAAGCGGAAACCGCAAGCAGCGCGAAGAAGGCAACAACGGCAAGCATGGAGTGCCTGCTGTTACCTGCCACGTGGCCGGCCTGAAGCGGGAACCTTTGCGGAGGCGGGCACATCAAAATCGTGCTCCGAGGGGGCGGCTGGCAGGTCGAGCGTGGTCTCGTATGTCTCGAACAGGGGCGTGGTCTGCACGATTCCGTCATCCGACTTCGAACGCGCGGGGTCGAAGCCGTCGATTCGAATCCAATGGAGCCCACGAACAACACCCTTGCCCGAGATGGCTGTGTCGTACACGCCATCTTTGATGGTGGCTCTGCCCGCAGGGCCCTGGTTGCCCTGTGAAAAGTCAGGCTCGAAATAGATCATGCCGGCTGGAATCGGCTGCCCCGCCCACGTCGCTTTCCCGCTGACGCGATACCGCGGAAACTTTTCGGCACTGCATCCAGATCCCAGGCACAGGATGATCGTGCAACCGATCGCCAATGCTGCGAGGCGGTGGCGGAGACGCTCCATACTCATACGGCTGTCCTGCTCCCGGAGATCTTTTCTTGCCCGATGCGAACCCTTGAATTAGATTAAAACCGGCGGGAGTTCGTTCCATTGACATTCGGATGTTACCCGTATTGCATTTCCGATCGCAAGCGTACCGTCATCGGAAGTCCTGGATATGGCACGAGCGAGCATGAAGGACGATCAAGAAAAAGGAGCGGACGCTATGAGCGAGTGGATTTCTGATCGACCCAAGAGAAGGCCTCCTGCGGCTTCAGCAATCATGGCCGCTCGACGGCAGGCCTTCACGCTCGTGGAACTCCTGGTGGTCATCGCCATCATCGGGACGCTCGTTGGGCTGTTATTGCCAGCCGTGCAGCAGGCCAGGGAGGCGGCCCGAAAGTCGGCCTGCCTCAACAATCTGAAGCAGATGGGGCTGGCGCTTCACAATTTCCACGACGCTCAGAAGGCTTTGCCGCCGGGTGCCACTGGCGCGAATTCAAATGCGTATGCCGGACTGGCGACCTCGATCACCGGCGGCAGCGTGAAGCTCACCGCGGGCAACGCGATTCCCATGTGGTCGTTCCACGCCAGAATTCTGCCGTACATGGAGGAGGTCGCGTTGTTTAACTCCATGGATTTCAGTCAAGACTTCAACGCAGGTGCCGCAAATACCGCCACCACCGTCATGAAGGGGTTGAAGGCCTTTTGGTGCCCGTCGAGCACGCTGTTTACGAGGAACGACAATCCAGCCTGGGGAACCACCCACTACCGCGGCGTGTCGGGGCCGATGGGAACGGTCTCGGGTGTCACCTACAAAACGGCCGGTAGCACCGCCAACGCCGGAAGTGGCGGTTCGTGGAACATCGCCCTGCAGGGCGTGATGCAGGTCAACGAATTCACCCCTTTCAAAAATATCACCGATGGCCTGTCGAGCACGCTGATGGTCGGCGAACTGTCATGGCCGGACGGGAATATGCTGCGAGAGTGGACGCGTGGGTATCTCTCGAGCAACAACATGGCCTTTTCCACGCAGAACATCCTCTACCAGCCGAATGCGATTCCCTATGTGGCCGGTGGTTCTGTGGCGATTGGCAACGGAAGCTTCGGGAGCCTCCATGCCGGCGGAGGCGCCGTTTTCCTCATGACTGATGGTGCCGTCAGGAATATCTCGGACTTCATCAGCGTCGATGTCTTTCGACAGTTGGCCAGCCGCAACGGCGGTGAGAAGGTCGATATGGCCCAGGTTGAATAAACAGCGCGACTGGGAGGTCACGTTCGGTCAGTCAGTGGCCGGGGTCAGTTGCAGGTTGTCGATGAAGAACGCGGTCTTCGTCGTGCCAAGACCGCTGAAGAGCAGGTAGCTGGCGTCGTTCCACGACTCCTTGCAGGCTATCCTCGGAAACACCTTGGTGGTGCCGTCCTGCCGCATGAGTGTGACAACGTAGCTGCCTGCGCTGGTGGCTGGAGCGGTTTCAGCCGTGATCGCCAGGCGGAACCATTCGCCCGGCGGGATCTCGGCCAGCGCCGCCCCCGCGCCCGTCCCAGCGGACAATCTCCCGTTCTTCCAGGTGACAAGCGGCCCGGCGGCGTACTCACCCTTGCCCCGCATCTCGAAGAACCAGTCGGCCCCCGGTTGCGCCATCGCATCGAAGGCCACCGTGAACCGGCCCGATGTCCAGTGGGGCCGAATGTGGAGGATTGGGTCGTAGGTGTTGGCGAGGTCCGCCGCATCCTGCACCTTCAGGCTGCGGCCAGACTTCGCCGCGGGCTGGCCGTTCATCGGCAGGGGCGACGAGACCTCGGCCGTCACGCCCACCCCTTCGCCACGATCGGGCTGCCCCTTCGGCCGCTGGAACGATGCCGTGGGAATGCCGATCGTGCCGACCGCTGTCGCATCGAACGTCTCCAGTGGCAGGGAGAAGGGGGGCGCTGGCCAAGGCTGGGCCTCCTGCTCCCACGTCGGATAGTCGTGGCCGCGGGCCGCCTCCGATCGCCAAGCCGCATCGCCGCCGCGAACGCCGGCCACCGCGAGATCCCAGGGCTTGAAACCGATCTTGGCCGCCGGGCTGCCCTCTTTGAGCCGGAAGTCGCGGGCCGCCGCAT
>JBIIOL010000018.1:0-16106 GCA_044336965.1 Pirellulales bacterium
CGGCACCCCAACGCTTCACGAGTGTCCAGGTGACGCCGTCGTGCACGAACATGAGCGTGACCTGGGCGTGATCGCCGGCGGGCAGCGGTAGCCACGGCTTCACGCTTTTGTCGAGTAGCGTGCGCGTGAGCCTCGTGGGCGTGAACAGCGCATGAAAGATCGCCTGTCGCAGCGTTGTCTTGCCCAACTCATTCGGTCCATGGATGACCACCAGAGGCTTCGCCAGGTCCCAGGACTGGTCTGCGAAGCAGCCGAATGGATGGAGTGTGATCGATTGCAGCCTCATACCCGCGAGACCTCCTCAATGAGCTGATGGGCGAGCGTGGCCGCATCGGGGTGATCCGTGTCGGCGAGCAGTGTCGTCAACAGCCGCTGGGCCAGTCCGCCGCTGCGGTAGCATCGCTCGATCTGGGCGGCATCGATCCGGTCGTGGATATCGCCGGGGTCGTCCGTGAGGTTCAGAAACGCGGGCCGCAATCGGTCGATCTCGGCCGTGAGTTGAGCCCGCTCGGCCGCCGAGAGCCGGCCGGAGAGTTGCAGGTCGAGGACCGTGGAGCCGGCGTCCAGGGATTCGCACGTGCGCACGAGGGCGGCCACGTCATCTGCCGAGACCAGGTCCTGCTCGAGCCTGCGGAACGAAATCTGCCCGGGAGAGAGCCGCTCGTACCGCGTCACTCTGTCGCCGTCACACTCGATGCTCCAGGCCGAGCCGGAATGGCGACACCGAAGCGAATCGGGCGTGTGCATGCCGGCCATGAAATACGGCGAACGCTCTCCGGACTCCGTCGTTGGAAAAGGCACGTGGATGTGGCCCAGCAGCCAGGTCGCCATCCCGGCCGCCTCGAGGGCGGCCGGCTCCATGTGGAAATACTTCCCCTCGGCATCGAGGCCCAGCCCCGTCACGTTGCCGTGAGCGATGCCGATCTTCAATCCATCGGTGTGCTGGCCTGCTGCCCCTGCGACCCAGCCAATGGTGGGCTCCGCACCAGTCTTGGACGGACAGGGGCAGGGAAAGAAGTGGACTTTATGCCCTTCGACGTCATACGTCTTCACTGCAGGCTCCACGAGCAGATCGATGTGGGAGTCGGCTTCGGTCGCCTTGCGAAATCGCTTCCACACTTCCGTGTCAGAGGTGGCGTAGTGATCGTGGTTGCCGGGCAAGACGATAACGGCCATTCCAGCGAAGCCCCGCAGCACGGCCGCCGCCTTGTCGATGTCTTCCTTTCTGACCCGCGGACTGTCGAAGAGATCGCCGGCGACCACGAAGAAGTGGGCGTTTCGCTCGTTCGCGACGGCCACGAGCCGACCGAGGGCCAAGTAGCGCTCCTCGATCAAGCGATTGACCACGGCGGCGGGGTGTTGCTTGAATGGCAGGCCGATGTGGTTGTCGGCGGTATGAACGATTCGAATCGGCATGAAATAGACCGCTCCTGTGCCCACGGCCGTGAACGAGAAACGTGTGATAGGGCCGTATCACTACGGGCGAACGGCCACCGCGCTTCGCTGCTCGAACTGCCTGCTGAAACGGATGGCCACCTGCCAGTAATTGGCATAGGATACCACACGTGGGGGGGCACCAATCCCGATGATGAAGAGGTGCTTGGAATGGTCGCATGTTGCGGAGAAGACATGATCATCGGGCAACGCCATTGGTAACTGCGATACTCGTGCTGCTCTGTGCGCCACCGTCATCATTTCCTCCCGCTTGTTATCAAGCTCTGCACGCACCACTCATCACGGTGGCGATCCGCGACCGGACTCATGAGCGTCAGCCGCGGCCCGTCAGCCGGAGCACGGCGGTCGTGAGGGTCTTGTCGAGGCCGGTGCGATGGTCGGCCAGAAAAAAATGGCAGTTGCGATGGATGTCGGGTGCGTGCGACGCGAGGTCGGCATCCTCACCGTCGTCAACGATGATCAGCCGGTCGTTCGCCGCCCCGTGCTCCGCGACCCACTCCCCGATCTCGGTCCATCGCTCACCGCCGAGGGCGGGGGTCACTCCGATCCATTCGGGGATGCCGTGATCGGAAAATTGTCGCCGAAGCGTCGCGGTGGTCGTTTCGTCGAACCTGAACGATGTGCTCAGCACGATGTCGCAGCCGAGCTCGCTCACGATACGGCCAAGGTTTCGGAGATGACCGCAGGAGTCCTCACGGCATTGGCCGCAGAATAGCACGCCGGTGACGTCGAGAAACAGGATTGTTCGCATGCGACTCCTTTCTGGGCGACCGAGAATGCAGGACGAACCTCGGCGGGCGAAGGCCCCACGGGAAACTACGGCCAATTCAGTCTTCCGCTCGAGGTGTCACGGCCCGACACCTTCGCTCGGCAGGTACTGTATCCGCCCTCGAGGCATGTCGTTTCGGCGAGCGGGATGACGGTCCGTGGTGCAAAGTCAGGCGAGCAGATACGATACGGCACCTGTATCCGGCGGGGTCTACCCCCTCCTGGTCTCAGCCGTGTCGCAGGTGGAAGTGTCGGCCCGTTTTCATCCCGCCCGTTTGCACCGGAAGGATCGACGATGACTGTGGACACCTCGCGGCCGGGGTACTCGATCCTCATCCCCGACGAAACAATGGCTCGCGCCGGCGAGTACCTCGCGTCGCTCCGAACGGGAGAGCACAAGGCCGGGGCTGAACTCGTCGCCCGACTGCAGGGCCGTGGCCTCGACGCACTCACGGTCGAGGCCTTGCTCGGCGAGTTAATCGAGACGAAGAAGGGGCAGATTTTCGCCGAGTCGGCGGTCGACGGCAATGGTTCCGACTGGAACCTCACCGAACTCGGTTTGCTGGGCGACGTGTCCGTCGGCGTGCCATGCACGATCTTCGACGACGGCCATCACACCCGCCCGAGACTGCACTCCCCTCCTTTCCGCGGCACGCTCGTCTATACGCCTGGTGCACTGCTCCGAAATGGGCGACGCCACGCACCCGCCGACTGGAACGCGGTGGTCGGAAACGACGGCCAGATCAGCGAAGAGGGATACTACGCACTCTACAAGCGTCGGCTGCTCCCGGTGTTCCAGTACGTCAACGCTCACGCGCCCGGCCCCCGGTCGGCGTTGCTGACGATCCCCGGCATCGGCTGTGGTCAATTCGCGGGTGTGTTCGCGGGCACGCTCGGCATCAGGCTCCAGCGGGTGCTCGAGCGGTTCCTCGATGAACACGGTACGTCGTTCCCGAACCTCAAGGCCGTCTACTTCGATCCGTACGGAGAGTGTGAGAACAGCCGCCGCGAAATCCACGGGATTTCATTCCTCGTCCGCCCGTTGACCAAGCAACCGCACGGCGGCAGGAGCCAGTTGTGCCGTCCGGCCGACTTCGCGGAGGCCGGGGACGACTTCGCCGGCTGCGATCTGTTCAGCATCGTGGCGTGGGACCATGTCTCATGGCCCGGGAACGATTTTTATGCTGGCGCACGGTGCACCGATGACGGCGTCAAGGCGGCGGCGACGAGTTCCATGGAGGTGCTGACGGGAGTGACCGGCACATACGACGTCAAGAATCACATATACAAACCGCCCGGGCCGCACGGCACATGGAACGAGGTGCTCGAGCAAGGGCGGGCGGCTCGAGGTCTTCGTCTCTGGAAGACCAGCGCGATATGGCCTGGCATCTCGTGACAGCAGGATGACATGGGCTGCAGGGGCCGCTGAAGTGACGGCAACGCTACAGCGTAGTAGCGTGGTGTGGCGAAGGGCCAAGTGAAATGGAAATTCACGACGGACGCCGTGCATTGCCGCGGTTCATCCAGCGTGAAATGGAGGACGAGTGAAAGACGGAACGAACGATCGACCGGTCTGGGCGCACGACGCGTTTTTCCACGCCTGGTGGGCTGACGCAGAGGGGAAGGTGCTCGCTGGCGAGTATCCGGGGCAGAAGAACGACGTCGCGGGCACGCGAGAAAAACTCTCGCTGCTCGCAGCTGCCGGGGTCGGCACGATCATCGATCTCACGCACCCCACCGACCGGCTGGAAGGGTATGAGCAGCATCTGCGGGATGGAACTGCCGATTGCGGCGGTGAACTTCGTCGGGTGGCGCATCCAATCCCAGACGTAAGCGTGACTTCGGCGGAGCACTACGAACGAATAGTGGCCGACATCGAGAATGCCTTGGCGGCCGGGCAGAAGGTGTTCATCCACTGCTGGGGCGGGGTGGGCCGGACGGGAACCGTAGTCGGTATCTGGCACGTCCACCGCGGACTCGATCCCGACACCGCACTCGACCGGATCGCGGAGGCCCGCCAAGGGACGCGAAAGTGGGACCGCAGGGCCCCGGAAACGCCCGAGCAGCGTCAGGCGATCCTGGCGGCTCATGCGCGGCGCACGAATGGATTCCGAGGAGACGGCAACTCATGACGAAAGTCCTGTTTCTGTATGGATCGAGCGCCAGCCCCGGCGGCCACAAATCTCAAGCCCTGCAGCGAGAGACCGACTTCCATGTCGAGGAGCCGCGACTGCCGTTCCCGGACTGGCAGCCGAAGGACATGAAGGAGATGATCCAGTGGGGCGTGGAGGCTCTCAAGACGAAGGTGCTTGGGATGGCCCTGGCGGTGGCCCAGGAGGCCGCCCACGCCTTCGGTCCCGACGTGATCGTGGGCTCCTCGATGGGTGGATCGCTCGCGATCGGAATCGATTCACCGGCAGCTCGCGTCCTGATCGCTCCCGCCATGGAACTGAGTCAGTTTGGCGTCACGCTCCCGAACGTGCTTGCCAGTCGGCGAATCCCAGTCCGCACGGTGATTCTGCACGCCGAGGAGGATGCACTCGTGCCCTTCGGTGCGAGCCTGCGGCTCCTGGAGCAGGCGGCCAATCGTGCCGATCCCGGTGACGCGGCGGCGATGACGGTCATCCAGGAACAGTTGCGGGCCTCGGGCTACGACACTCGACATGGTCGCCTGATTCGGATCGGCTGCGACCACCGATGCAACGACCCGCATCCCCACGACACGTGGAACCGTGATCCGCACCCGCACAACGCCATGGTGCGGGCGGTTCGCATCCTGGCAGCGATGCACGCCTAGCAGCCCGCGGACGAAGTCATTTTTCCTGTGCGGGACTGCCCTTCGCCGTCCGGCGATTGGCCTAGAACGCCAGCTGCTCGCCCGGGTGCTTGTCGGCCACGATCGGTTCGATGGTGTCAGCGCTCGGCGACACCCGGGACGGTGGAACATACTGCCCGCCGTGAGGGCCAGGTGTTGTATGCCGCCTGATCGGCACGAAGACGCCGTCGGTTACGCACGCATGAAGGTGCACGTGGTGACTGAGCGTTGATCCGAAGCGGTGCAGAAAAGAGACGGCACCGAGCCGCGGGCGAGCTGCGCTCGGCCTTTCACCGGCACGGGTCAAGTCCGGGGAAGGCAGTCCACTGACGTCCACACGCGGCCAAACTGAGAAGAGGACTATGACCGACTCCCGCCGCGGCGGATAGCAGTCCGTCAGAATTGATATTCAAAGCCGAGGTTGATGCCCTGGGCCCAGAAGTCGGAGGTCCGTTGCTGAAAGGCGGGCTGGGCCGGCCCGGAGAGCGTTCCGGGCGGGAACTGCGTCGGATTGACGCTGGGGGCGATTTGGCTGGCGGCCCGGCCGACGGTCGACCACCACATGAAAGTGTAGCCGACCGACAGCCGGCACTGCGACCAGATCGCGTAGTCGGCCGTCACGCCCACTTCGCTGACCGCCGCGAACAGCGACGAACCATGGGAGCCGATGTTCGTTGGCTGGGAGAGGACATACCCCGGCGTGTTCGAGAGGGTCGTGGGGGAGGCCGACGCGTTGGTGGTTTGCGTGGCGACCGTTGAGCCGCCGATGTCGGTGTCGAAGATGCTGGCGCCAAGAGCTACCTTGCCGAGCACCTGCAGCGACCAACGCTGCCGCCACCAACGCTCGATCAGGCCGATCTCGCCCCCTTGAAACTGTGTCTGAGCCCTGAAGGAATCTGTAGCGACAATGCTGGTCAGTGGATAGCCCGAAGCCGATGCCGAGGAGACGACCGACGAATCGGTGATGTTCAGCGAATCGTTGAGCTGCAGGAACCGGTAGCCCCCCACGAGCCAACGACGGTGAAACTGCTCGCAGCCCAGCGAGCCGCGGAGGATCAGGTCGAAGCCCTGAAAGAGCGTGGCCTGCGACGCATTGATCGAACGGTTCAGCAGCGTCGCATCGGCGGGCAGCGTGTACGGAGGGGGAAAGAGCACGGCAGCCTGCTGCCCAGTGACGGCATCCACATAAGGCCGCGCCAGGAGCACGCTGCCTCCCTGATTGCTGAACGTTCCTCCATAGTTGGCATCAGCGAGTTCGAAGTATTGGGCGTCGATGCCGTCGAGCTGGCGCGGATCAAACCAGTAGCCGACTGTCACCCTGCCTCCGGTGCGCATCGTGCCGGCCGCCCACTCGTTGCCGGACAGGATGCTGGTGCCGGGCTGGCCCACGACGCCAGCCTGGGAGGCTGGCGTCCCTGCCGGGCTCGAGGTCACCAGCGGCGGCAGCGAACTCCCCGAGGTGGCCCACACCAGAAGATCAGCCGCCACCCATAGGCGTCCCATGTAGTTCATGCGGAACACGCGGGTGTGGTCGCGGGAGCACCAGCAGTGATTGTCGGACATGTGGTAGGCATACTCACCCGGCCCCATCCAGGCCGGATCCACCAGTTCGCGGTCGCAGGGGGAGGCCGGGACGGGCTCCTGAAACCAGGCGAGCAGGCCGTCCGGATCCTTGGCGTAGGCCGGTGCACGGTAGGGATCGAGGCCGGCGGGAACCTGGGGCTCGTCGACCCGCTTGCGAACGACGACCCCTGAGTCGTCCTCGCCGATGCTCTCAGGGTAGCCCAGCGGCTCGGTCTGCGCAGCAGCAACGGTCGCTAGGAACAGCGATCCGAAGCACCCACATGCAGCGAGCCACCAGCGTCGCCGATCCATACCGCCTCAGTTCCAATCAAAGGGAACAAACCCCGGATGAATGCCCGAGGAATATGCCGCCCTTATGGCTTGTATCGGTTCGGGAATTCGTGCGGACTGAGCAAACCTTCAGCCCTTTCGGAAAACACAACCCAGACTTCCCAGCCTACAGAATCGTTCAAGTCCAGGGTGCCACCGCGCCGATAGTCATCTTCAGCGTTTTTCGGTGGCGGCTGCGCCGCGCATCTGCAGGGCGTTTATTGAATAAACGGCAGCGTTCCAGGGGGGCCTGGATCCACCGGTGATGGCGAAGCGGTCGAGAGTTTTCCACCTGATGCGGCTGTTCGTGGCGCTTGCCTTGTTGGTAGGCGGTGCGCCCGGCTGTACCCGTGGCCGCTACTACGTCCAGGCCGACCGGGAGGTGAGCACGCTCCTCGCAGAGAAATCCTGCGATCCGCGTTGGGCCGTGCCCGCGAACTACACCGTGCGGCAGGATGAACGCAGCCGCTTTTACGACGCCTACAACCAGATCTTCCCGCCGATGCCGCCGGACGATCCCACCTCGCATCGCTACATGCACTGCGTAGACGGGAAGAAGGGCTGGGCGAAGTGGCACAACAACGGCGATCGCACCAGCCTCGACAATCCCGCCTGGCGGGAGCGTCTCTCCGAGGTGGCCGAACTCACGGAGTCGGGCGCCGTCAAACTATCGCTTGGGTCGGCCATCCGGCTGGCCTACCTCAACTCCATCGACTGGCAGGACCAGTTGGAGACTCTCTACCTCTCCGCCCTCGACGTGAGCACTGAGCGGTTTCGGTTCGACGTCCAGTTGTTCGGTGGCGAGCGGACCACCTACGCCAATCGCGGGTCGCTCAATGCTGCCGGTGAATCCACCACGTGGACAACCGCCTCCACGCTGCAGGCGAAGAAATATTTCGCCACGGCCGGCACGCTCGTCGTGGGTGTCGCCAATTCGATCATGTGGCAGTTCGCCGGACCCGACCGCTATTCCAACGTTTCCCTCGTCAACTTCAACTTCTTCCAACCGCTGCTCCGCAACTCCGGCAGGTCGATCGCGCTCGAGCCGCTCACCATCGTCGAGCGGGCACTGCTGGCCAACGTCCGTCTGCTGCAGTTCTACCGACAGGGGTTTTTCCTGCAGGTTGCCTTAGGTTCCAACACTCCCCAGCAGCTCCAGCGTCGCGGCGGCTTCTTCGGCGGCACCGGCTTCACGGGCTTCACCGGCACCGGCGTCGGCGGCTTTGGCAACATCGGCGGCGTGTTCTTCGGCGGCAACGGCGTCGGCCTCCAGACCGGCGGCGGCGGCACGGGCGGGGCGGGCTTCGCCGGCGGTGGCGCCGGCAACATCGGCGGCTTTCTCGGCCTGCTGCAGCTGCGGCAGCAGATCCGCAATGCCGAACAGAACCTCGCCGCGCAGGAGCGAGCCCTGGCGCTCCTCGACGCGAACCTCGAGGCGGGGACGGTCGGGCTGGATCAGGTGGATCAGTTGCGGCAGAGCGTAGAGACAAACCGCGCCGGACTGCTGCAGGCCAAGACGTCGCTCACGAACCAGCTCGAATCCTACAAGGTCAACATTCTCTGCCTCCCGTCTGACACCGCCGTGGCACTCGACGAGACCCTCATCAAGCCATTCCAGTTCATCAGTCCCGAAGTGCAGTCGCTGCAGAACGAATTCGGCGACTTCCTCGCTACGAACTCGTTCGGGAGCGAGGAAAACCTCAAGGAGACCGAAGACCCACGGGTGGAAGAGTCGACCGGCGACACCATCGAGGAGATTCCGGCCCCAGCTCCCCTTGCGGACGACGGCGACCAGGCCGACGGGAACGAGGCTGACGGCAATAAGGCTGGCGGCAACGAGGACAAGAGTGTCGTCGCCGACCCCGAGACCGAGGCTGCCGAGGATGCCGCCGCCCGTCAGGTGATCACCGCCAGTTTCGAGAAGCTCGACGAGCTGCGGCAGCGGGTTGAGACGCAGGCGGCCGCGATCGACGGCGACCTGAAGCTGGCCGCTACAAAGGCCGCCGGCAGGCTGGCGGGCATGCGGCCGACGGAGCGTGAGACGTTTGCTCGGGAGATGCAGTTGCTCAAGGACGATCTCAATCGTCTGCTCGCACGCACTCGCGATGCCGAAGGTGAGATCGAACGCCTTCAGGAGGGGCTCGCCGCCGACACCATGCGCGACACCAGTGACAAGCTCGTGAAGCTGGTCACCGATGTTTCAGGCGCGGTCGACGAGATGTCGCTCATCCAGGCCCGCTCCCGCGTGGAAGCGATCGCGATCGATCTGGAACCCCTCGATTCGGACGTGGCCTTCGAAATCGCGAGGGCCAACCGGCTCGACTGGATGAACAACCGGGCAGCGCTCGTCGATCAGTGGCGGTTGATTCAATACAACGCCATGTCGCTGCTGGCCGGGCTCGATGTGATCGTGGCCGGTGATGTCAGCACGGTCGGCAACAATCCGGCCAAGTTCCGCACGCCCACTGGAGCGTTTTCGGCGGGGCTGCAGTTTGACGCCCCGCTGACCCGGCTTACCGAGCGGAACAACTTCCGGCAGGCGATCCTCGACTATCAGCAGGTGCGGCGGCAGCAGATCCAGTACGAGGATCGGATCAAGCTTTCACTACGGAGTTCGCTGCGGCAGTTGGAGCTCGACAAGCAGAATCTGGAAACACAGCGTCGGGCCGTGATCATCGCGATTCGCCGCGTCGATCAGACCCGCCTCACGCTCAGCCAGCCGGCGGCGCCGCCGCCGCCACCAGGCCCCGACGGCACCACCTCAGCGGATCCCACCGCGGGCCAGCTCGGACCAACCGCCACGCTCAATCTGATCTTCGCCTTCAATGACCTGCGGAGTTCCCAGGACGCGCTGACGAGCATCTGGGTCAATTACTATGCGACCCGCGCTGCACTGGCACAGCAGTTGGGCGTGATGGAACTCACCGACGACGGCATGTGGATCGATCAGCCGTTCACGTGTGCCGAGAGGGCCACCGAGGCCGACATGCCGCTGCCACCGGCGGTGCCGGAAGAGTGGCTTAGGCACCTCGAGGAGGTGGATGCGCCGCCGCCGAAGGCCGCCAATGTGGATGACAATGGCGAGGAACTGCCCGCAATGCCCGCCCCGCGGCCTGCCGTTCGGGCCGAGCCGATGCCGATTGGCGCAGGAACCCGTATAGAATGAACCGAGAAGGGGAGTCGGCGGCTGGGGATCAGTGACCACCGCGTGTGATCCGCCCCACGTCAGCATCCGAATGCCTGGAGAGTTGGCAGTCATGCAAGACACGAAAACTGAGATCACCGCCGCAACGCTGCCAGCCCCACTGCCGCGGACAGGCGGGGCCGACGTCGCCGCCATCGCCAGCATTCTGGGAGAACCAGTCACCGACCGGCCCGAGGCCGCAACGGGTGGGCGGAGGTGGCGGTTTCCCTGGAAGAGCGTCCTGTCGCTCGCCGTTCTGGCCGGGGCAGCCGCAGCATCTCCGTGGGTACTCGCCCATATCGGTCCCCGAGGCGGTGCCAATCCGCTCGCCGCCATCCCCTCCCATACCGTGGAACGGGGCGAACTGCTGATCAGTGTCACCGAGGATGGCAGCATGGTGAGCGACGAGAATGTCGACATCGTCTGCGGCGTGGCAGGTGGTACCACGATCGTCTGGCTGATCGAGGACGGCTCGCGGGTCACCGAGGGAACGGAACTTGTCCGACTCGACAGCTCCCAACTTGCCGAGAACGTCTCGGCCCAGAAGATCGCCTATGAAAAAGCCCGTGCCGCCAACATTCAGGCCGACAAGGACTACGCCGCCGCCCGCATCGCCGTCGAGGAATACACAGAGGGGACATACAAGAAAGAACTGCGAAAGGCGGAGTCGGACGTCACGGCCGCCAGAGAGCGACTGCAGGCCACTCGGAATTCGCTGCAGCACGGCGAGCGGATGTTCCGCAAGGGCTACATCACTCCACAGCAACTCGACGCCCAGAAGTCGGCCGTCGAGCGGGCTGATCTCGATCTCGGCACCGCGGAGATCGCCCTCGATGTGCTCCAGCGGTTTGGTCGTCCGAAGATGATCACCGAGTTGGAGAGCAAGCGAGACGCAGCCGAGGCAAAACGAGACAGCGAAAAGGCCTCCCTCGAACTGGAAAAAGCGAAGCTCGACCGGCTCACCTCGCAGCTTGCCAAGTGCGTGCTCAAGGCCCCCAAGGACGGTCTCGTGATCTATGCGAACGAACGCAATCGCGACCGTGAGAGTGAAATCAAGAACGGCGCCAAGGTCAACGAGGGCACGACCATTCTCCGGCTGCCGAACCTCAACCGCATGCGTGCCGATGTCGAAGTGCACGAGGCGAAGGTCGACAAAATCCGCCCCGGCATGCGGGCTAAGATCCGGGTGCAGGGACGGGATTTCGAGGGCACCGTTGCCTCGGTGGCAAACCGCCCGCAGAGCAACTGGATGTCGACCGCCAAGAAGTACATCGTGCAGGTGCGGATCGACGGCGAGCCGGGCGATCTTCGTCCCGGGTTCACCGCCGAGGTGGAGATCATCGTGGCCGAACTCCACGATGTGATCGCCGTGCCGGTGGCCGCGGTGGCCGAACAGCAAGGAAGGTTTTTCTGCGGCGTGCGGCATGGAGAGGCTGTCGATCGCCGCGAGGTGACCCTCGGCCAGGGCAACGACAAGCTGGTCGAAATCACGGCAGGCCTGGAGCCTGGCGAGGTGGTCGTGCTCAATCCCAGGGCCGCGATCGGCGAGGAACCGACGGCTGATGGTGAGGCGTCGCCAGCCCAGATTGGATCCTCGCCACGGCGAGCCGGTAGCCGAGCTGCGCCACGAGCAGGGCAGGATTCGTGAGCCTCCTCCAACAGCTCCGCCTCGGCTTCCGCAGCCTGATGCTGCACAAACTCCGCTCGGCGCTCGCGGTGCTGGGCATCCTCATCGGTGTCACGGCGGTCATCTGGCTGGTAGCGATGGGGGAGGGGGTGAGCTATCAGGCCCAGCAGCAGATCAAGGATCTCGGAGCCACGAGCATCATCATTCGCAGCATCAAGCCGTCCGAGGAGTCGAGCCGGGACGTCGGCAGCCGGTTTGGCATCAGCTACGGCCTGCTCCGCGATGATTACGACCGGATCGTCACCAACGTCCCAACGATCAGCCGTGCGGTGCCGATGCGGGAAATCAGTCGCGAGGTGCGTCACCGCGAATATGCCATCGACGGTCAGGCGATTGGCTGCACTCCGGACTATTTCGGCATGAACCGCCTCACGATTGCCCGTGGCCGGGCGATCTCCGAGGTCGACATGAAGAGCTACGCGAACGTCGTGGTGCTGGCCTGGGAGGCGGCACGGAAGCTGTTTCCGATCGAGGATCCACTGGGCCGCGCTGTCCAGATCGGGACCGAGTTCTACGTCGTGGTGGGCATCGCCGCCGAACGGACGGCGGCGGCGGCCATCGGTGGCAGTCTTGACGCCCGGCAGTACGACCGCGATGTCTACATCCCGCTGTCGACGTTCCGCGCCCGGATAGGCGACCGGGTGTTCACGTTACGGGCGGGTAGCACGCAGCTGGAAACGGTGGAGCTCACGCAGATCACGGCGGTCGTCGAGGATATGCAAGAGGTCGACGCCACAGCCGACATCATCCGTTCGCTCCTTGAGCGCTACCATAAGACGGTCGACTACACGGTGGTAGTGCCGAAGGAGCTCCTCGAGCAGGCCGAGACCATGAGGGCGATGTTCAACGTTCTCCTGCTACTCATCGCGGGCATCTCGCTGCTGGTGGGTGGCATCGGGATCATGAACATTATGCTGGCGACCGTCACTGAGCGGACGAGGGAAATCGGCATCCGCCGCGCCTTGGGGGCCACCAAGGGGGAGATCGTGCGGCAGTTCCTCTGCGAGACGGTGGTGCTCGCCGGCACCGGCGGACTGCTGGGCGTCGCCGTCGGCTTTCTGTGCGGGCCGACCATCAACGGCGTCCGGTGGGCGGTCGGGGCATTCCTGCCCGAGGTCTGGTCGGCGCTGCCGCCCAACATCAGGAACCTGGAGCCTCGGCTGGCCCCATGGTCGATCATCGCGGCCTTCGCCATCTCCGTGGGCGTGGGCATTATTTTTGGCATCTATCCGGCACGCCGCGCCGCCTCCATGGACCCCATCGAGGCCCTTCGCCATGAATGAACTCAGGCCAGCGGTGGATCGC
Organism: Pirellulales bacterium; assembly: GCA_044336965.1. Classification (GTDB taxonomy): domain Bacteria; phylum Planctomycetota; class Planctomycetia; order Pirellulales; family UBA1268; genus CAMCQY01. The sequence goes on from JBIIOL010000018.1 coordinate 13,108, forward strand.
GAGATCGTCGCCAGCATCGTGGGCGTGTCGAAGGTCTACAAACTCGGCGGCCATACCGTGCGGGCGCTCGACAACGTATCGATCGATTTCCGGCAGGGTGATTTCGTGGCGATCATGGGAGCGTCCGGGTCGGGAAAGAGCACGCTCTTGAATCTGCTCGGCTGTCTCGATCGTCCCGACTCGGGCCAGTACATCCTCGCGGGCAGGGACGTGGCGGCGATGGACGACGAGACGCTCTCGCGCATCCGAGGCCGCTATCTGGGCTTCATCTTCCAGTCGTACAACCTGATCCAGCAGTTGAGCGTGGTCGAGAATATCGAGGTGCCGCTCTCCTATCAGCGTCCTCCACTGCCGGGAGGCCGCGAACGCTGCCTGAAACTGGCTGAGCTTGTCGGGCTCTCCGGACGTCTCGGGCACAGGCCGACAGAGCTGTCGGGCGGGCAGCAGCAGCGGGTGGCCATCGCCCGGGCACTTGTCAACAACCCGCACGTGATCCTGGCCGATGAACCGACGGGCAATCTCGACACCGCCACCAGTCACGAGATCATGAACCTGCTCGATGCCCTCAACCGTGCCGGGCGAACCATCGTGATGGTGACGCACGAGAACGACATCGCCGAACGCGCCCGGAAAATTGTGAGGCTTCGCGACGGCCGAATCGATAGCGTCAGCGAAGTCCGGCCGTAGCGGAACGAAGGTGCTGCCGCGACGGCCGCCCCAACTATAGCCGCACCGTTGTGGACTTTCGCTAGCAGGAGTCGTGTGCCAGCTCGGTCTGCCGGCCATGCCTGCGCTGACCTGAAGGCCAAGCTGCCCATCTACGGCCCTGCATGGCTAGCAACCCGGCTGGCATCAAGATGGGGGCGGCGTCACATCCCAGGTTCTCCCTTCAGAAGTCGTGCCGTTTCACAGCACAGGTCAAGGCTCCCCGGCAGGGATAGAACAAACGCGGTATTGCTCGGGAAAAACGTCGTTTCTGGAAAGTCACTTCCCTAAATCGGACCCTGTTTCAGGGCAGGCCGTCGCCCTTGGCGGAGAACCGCTGAAAAGAAAGACCGGGGCGGCCGGTGAGAAGGGCGATTCATCCGCGGAACCGAAAAGCCTTCGTAGCAGGTCGATGTGTCCGATCCGGTCCAGCGCTATGAGCACAGACGTGTCAACGATGACGCGCATCAGCAATCGCCTTTACGTCGGCAATAAGTTCCGCGGCCGTCTGTTGGAACACACTGACTCCATGCTGGACGCACAAGGCAACGAATTCCGCGCGTGGCACTCCTGCCAATTCCGCAGCCATGCCGCCCGAGATTCGCCCACATTCGAACATTTTGAGCGCCGCCATGAGTTGGATTTCCCTCGCTGTGTCGGCTGGGCGTTTTCCAAGCGCCGACGGCAATTCTGAAGGGACTTCGATATTCACGGTGGCCATGGCGAGCCTTTCAGGCAGTGGTGAATGACGACTCAACCGTAGCGTACCTAACGCTGGCGGTCATTGGTACGAACGTCGCGGGCAACCAAGCGTTGAGGCCGCACAGCCGGCATCAAGAAGTTTTTCACCCGTGGGACGCTGGCGGCCCAATATGATGCGGCGATCGCCCGCGGCGAGTCAGAAATGGATTCGTCCGCCGCATTTCGGCATTTGCCGGTCTGAGGTAGCCTTAAAGCATGGACTGCATGACCAAGCCAGCGTGCGCACCGACGGCCGAACGGCTGAATGAAGCCGTGAATCGGCTGGTGGCGGCAGCTCAGCCGCTGAAGGTCATCCTATTTGGCTCCCACGCCCGTGGTGACGCCGACGACCATAGCGACGTCGATCTACTGGTTATCGAGGTTACGGTGCCAGACCGCTATGAGGAGATGGTCCGGCTCAACCGTGTTCTGAAGGGGCTTCTAATGCCGGTGGATCTGCTGGTGGTCAGTGAACAGGAGTTTGAGCAGCGCTCGGCGACACCCGGGACGGTGGAACATATTGCCCGCCGTGAGGGCCAGGTGTTGTATGCCGCCTGATCGGCACGACGGCACCGGTGGCGGCCCGGCTTGGAAAAGTCCTTGGCTGGTGACGCTTTTGGAGGCCTACGGCGGGCGATTGGCCATCGAGGCGACCATGGAGCCGCCTGTTACCGAACGCGGCTCATCGGGGGCAAAAAGTGCCGGTGAGCGGGGAATGGCCCCTCTGAATAAACGGCTGCCAGTGGCGGGGGAAACCCCTCCCGAAGCAATGATTTACGCGCATTTCAATGGCGTGCGGCCATTTATTTGACACGGTTAGGGCCGGGTAAGAAACTTTGGGGGGTAGCCCAGCAATCCGTGTTACAGCGTTACGAAAGCCACTTCCATGATTCGCCCCTCGTTCAAGACGCTTTCCCTTTGGCTGGCTGCACTCGCCTGCCTGCCATTTGGCTCTATCGCCAGCGCTGAAGCGATCCAGTGGGTGACGGTGGGTGATCCGGGGAATACGGCTGACACCACGAACCGCGGTGCCGTGTCCGACTCATTCCAGATCATGAAGTACGAGTTCACGAACCAGCAGTACACAGACTTCCTGAACTCCGTGGATGCGGGCGGCAACAATCCGAACTCCGTCTACAACGAGGACATGGGCAACGACATCCGGGGGGGGATCAGTTTCACACCTGGTGCGGCCTCCGGCAGCAAGTACGCCGTGAAGTCAAACATGGGCGACAAGCCGGTGAACTACGTGAGCTGGTTCGACGCGGCACGAGTATCCAACTGGCTCATGAACGGCGCAGGGAGTTCGTCAGACACAGAGGATGGTGCGTATACGCTCGTCGGTGGCCAGACTACCGGCACTGCCCCGGCGAGGAACAACGGCGCGACGTTCTCCATCCCGACTGAAGACCAGTGGTACAAGGCGGCCTACTACATGGGCAGCGGCACGAACGCGGGCTACTGGGACTACGCCACGCGGAGCGACACGGCCCCGACGGCAGTGACTGCGGACACGACCGGCATCGGCTCGGCGGGCAGCACGGGCAACTTCG
>JBIIOL010000296.1:0-4918 GCA_044336965.1 Pirellulales bacterium
TTGAACGGCACCGTCTTTTCGATCCAGAACACGATCGGCTTCTTGGGGGGCGACACCGCCGCCGCCGCGTCGGCCTTCTCCAGATTCCAACGGTTGATGTAGCGGACGAACCGGTCCTCGTCGACCTTCTGCGAAAAGTCCTTCAGGGCCGTCACGAAGTAGCCGACACGATTGTCAGCAAGCCGCGGCCGGTAACTGTTCTGTGGCAGCAGGCTGAGCGAGTAGTGCACCGTGATCGTGGCGCCGCGTGAATCGGGCACGGTGTCGATGTCACGCGTGCCGCTCGAGCCATAGGTGGCAGACACCTCGAGTTCGACGTTGTCCGGAAACCCCTTGACCCGCGCCCACGTGGACCGCTCCCTCGCGAAGGAAAAGCCGGGCAGTTCCCTGGCGATCTGCGGGAGGTCGCTGAGAAAGATCGGTGCGAGATCGATGACGTGGCCACCGGAGGGGCCGGTCGTCGCGATCGGCAGGCTGAACAGCACGCTGTCGGTGTAGGCGAGATCGACCGCCTTCTCCTCGGGGCTCCCCTTGTCGGCGAAAAACCGCACGTTCTTGCGGACCACCTGGATGTTGTCGTCGACCTTGCGGAACTGCCAGACCCAGTCATCGCCGAAGCCGAGGCTCATGCCACCGAGCAGGAAGCGGTCGCCGATGCCACGGGCGATCGAGATCAGCACGAAGAATTCCTTGCCGAGCAGGGAGTCGGTGAGTTCGGCGTAGACCTTCTCGTCTTTCCGCCAGAGGGGAATCAGGCCGTTGACCTTCGTCGCGTCCTTGAGCAGCACGGCAAACGCCGGCTTGTTGCTCTTGCCTTCGCTCTTGGCGTCGGCTGGGGTGGCGTCCTTCGCGGGAGTCGCTTGGGAAGGTGGGCTGGGCGGAGCGGGGGCATCGGCCTTCGGCTGCTGTTCCGCGGTCTTCGCGGGGGCGTCTTCGGCCCGGGCTGCCATGCACGTCCCCATGAGGAGGGTCACCGCCGTCAGCACGATCCTGGCCACCGTCAGTTGCGTTGTTTGCATCGAGAGAGCCGCTCCGTTTCACTTGCCCAAAGGCTCCGGGCAGTGGTTGTCCGGAGTCTTTCAAGCGTAGCATCGCCGTCGGTCGGCGACCAATTTCGGGTTCGCTGGGCAGTTTCGCTCGCGAACCGATCGGGTATGGTTCTTGGGTGGGTCGTTCTGCCCGGTGTGCCCCAGCTTCCGCCGAGGGCTTTTTGTCATGCGTTGCGCGACGTTTCCCAAGAATCCCCGGGCGGGTCCCAGGTCACTGCACAACCATGCACCCCAACACACAACTCACCACCCTTTGCCGCCAGTGGTGCGCCACCGCGCCGGTGAGCGTTGCGCTGCTGGGCACGCAGGGCTTCAGCGGCTCGCAGGTGTTCGTCGTGGAGTTTCCCGACACGCCAGGCCGGTTCGTGCTCAAATGTTTTCACGCCGCAGCGTCGCGGGAGCATGCTTCGTTCGTCCACGATCTGGTGCGGCATGTCCGCGGCGAGGGTGTCACGCAGGTGCCCGAGGTGATGCCGGCGCTCGACGGCGACACGATCGTGCGCGATGCCGAGGGCAGGCTCTGGGAACTTTCTCGATTTGTGCCCGGCGTGCCCGTGCCCTGTCCTACCCCCTCGCAGGCGGCTGCGGCCGCGATGGCCCTTGCGGGGCTGCACCTGGCCGCCGCACGACTCGCGGCCCATCCGCCTAGACGCGACGTCTCACCAGGCCTCGCCCTTCGGATCGAGAGGGCCCGGGACCTCCTCGCGAGTCCATGGCAGACCCGCCGCCAGGCTTGGTCACATGCCGCCTGCCATCGAATGCCTGTCGATTTGGGCATGGCCCTTGAAGCCCGCGTGGCCACCGCGATCGATGTGTTCACTGCCTCTGGGGGCGACGCGTTCGTCGCTCGCGTGGCCAGTCTGAGGCCCGATCCCTGCGTGCTCCAACCAGCCCTCCGAGACGTCTGGTGCGACCATGTGTTGTTCGCGGACGCAGCCTCTGCCGCCGTGACGGGAATCATCGACCTGTACGCTGCCAGCATCGACACTCCGGCCACCGACCTGGCCCGCCTCGCGGGCAGTTGGAACGCTCCTGCCGGCGGCGAGCGGCTGTCGCTCATCGAACGGTGGCCTGCGGCACTTGCAGCCTACGGTGCGGTGCGTCCGTTGTCGGCTGTCGAAGTCATGCTCATTCCCTTCCTGCACGCGACCGGAGTCCTGTTTGGGCTCGACAACTGGTTTCGCTGGACACTGGAGGAGCATCGCGAGTTCTCCGACCCGCTGCGGATGCTTGCACGCATCGACAGCCTGCTCACGGAACTGCCAGCCGCCATCGCCGCAGCCTGGTCTCAGGCTGGGAATATCGATTGACCGTCAGAAATTGCAGCGGGTAAACTGAAAGAGCCGACATTCGGATAGGAGTTTCTCCGCTCGCCACCCTGCGGCGCCGGGCCACTCGGCGGTAGACTGAACGCATGCGTAGTATTTTCCGACTGCCCAAGATCTGTCGCGCGATCGTCGTACTGCTGGCCTTGCCAGCGGCGGTGGCCGTGGTGGTGTCGGCGTCGGCCGCGGAGACCTCCCCGTTTGACCCGCTGGCGTCGATTTCGGCGGCCCTCGGCAGCCCGGCCCAGATTACGGCCGCGATCGAGTCCGGCCCACAAACGGAGAGCGGCCAGCACAGCAACGTCCTGGTCGTGACGGCCACGCTGGAAGAAGGCTGGCACCTCTATTCGCTTGAGCAAAAGCCCGGCGGCCCGCAGGCCACCAGGATCAACGTGGCCGCCGATTCGCCGCTCAAGCTCGCGGGGCCTTTCAGGCCCGACACGCCTCCCCATAAGCGCACCGTCAAGGACGTGCCGGGCTGGAACGGACTCGTGGTCGAGGAGCACGACGGCACGGTGATATGGCGGGCGCCACTGGCGTCGAATCCGGACGGCAAGGCCGCGGAGGTCCACGGGAGCGTGAGCCTGCAGCTCTGCCGCGACAATGCATGCACGCCCCCGGAGACGATCCCCTTCAAAGCCGTTGCGTCGGGCGGCGCAACCACCGCACCGGCCCCATCTGGTGCGGGCTCGGAACCTGGCTCGGCTCGCCCCGGCATGGAGGGGCCCGGCGCCGGGCCTTCCGCGGTTGGTTCCCCTTTGATGGTCGCGGCCCCGGCCGCTCCGGTTCCCGTGACAGCGGCCCCGGCCACCGCCGCCATCGGGCCGCAGTCCGCCGCCGCCGCGGGCAGTGCTCCGCTCTCGCTGCCGGCAGCGCTTCTGATGGGCCTCGTCGGCGGGCTGATCCTCAACCTGATGCCCTGCGTGCTGCCGGTGCTCGGCCTCAAGCTCATGTCCTTCGCCCAGCAATCCGGCCGGGCCCGCCAGGAGATCTTCCAGCTCAATCTCTGGTATTGCGCCGGCCTCTACGCCGTGTTCTTCCTGCTCGCGACGGCCAGCGTGGCGGCGAACCTCGGCCTGGGGGGCTCGAATCTCGCCTGGGGCGAACAGTTCACGTCGTCGCGGTTCAACATCGCGATGGCGGCGATCGTGTTTGCCTTCGCGCTCTCCTTCCTTGGAGTCTGGGAGCTTCCGATTCCGGGCTTCATCGGCGTGAAGGCCGGGGCGATGCAGACTCAGGAGGGGCCCCTCGCGGCGTTCCTCAAGGGCGTGCTGAGCACGGTGCTCGCAACGCCCTGCAGCGGCCCCTTCCTCGGGCCCGTTTTCGGCTTCACGCTCACGCAGCCGACAGGCGTGACCTACGCCGTCTTTGCCGCGATTGCCACCGGCATGGCGCTCCCCTATCTGCTCGTGGGCGTCTTTCCTGGCCTCGTGAAATTCCTGCCGAAGCCGGGCGCCTGGATGGAGACGCTGAAGGAGGTGCTCGGCTTCGTGATGCTGGGCACGGTCGTCTTCCTTTTCACGTTCCTCGACCACGACTGGTTCGTGCCGACCTTCGCACTGCTCATCGGCATCTGGGCCGCCTGCTGGTGGATTGGACGGGCGCAGCAGGCCCGCGCGGGCGACATCGGGTTTGGCCGCTGGGTTCAGGCCGCCGGCATCGTGGGCACGGTGGGCAGCCTCGCCTTCATGTTCCTGGGCCCTGTGCAGTCGGTGATTCCGTGGGAGCCCTTCTCGCGGGAGCGTCTCACCGATCTGCGGCAGAAGGGAGCGACGGTGCTCGTCGACTTCTCGGCCGACTGGTGCATGACTTGCAAGTACAACCTTGCGACGGCGATCGAGACGTCGAAGGTGAAGTCCGAGATCGAGCGGAATCGCGTCGTGCCGCTGCTTGCCGACTGGACCGACGGCTCGCCCGAGATCAAGCTGATGCTCGAGAGCCTGCAGAGCAAGTCGATTCCGGTGCTGGCCGTGTTTCCGGCGTCGCGTCCCGGCGACCAGCCGCCGGAGCCGATCGTGCTCCGCGATCTGATCACTGAAACCCAGGTGCTCTCCGCCATCCGAGAGGCCGGGCCATCACGCACCGCGCCGGCCGAGATCCGCGCTGCGTCGAAGCCGCTTCCCGCCGCTGGGCATTGATGACGGCTGGCCCGCACGCGGTTTTCATACCCGGAGTCCCAGGGTTGCTATCCGGGACCCCCGGCAGGGATCATTGAATCGCAGTTTCGCCTGAGAAATCAATGGGTTTCTGAAAGGCACTTCCCTCAATCCGACCCTGTTTCAGGGCCGGCCGTCGCCCTTGGCGGACAACCGCTGAAAAGAAAGACCGGGATGGCCGGCGAGCAGGTCGAATCATCCGGGGAACCGGGACCTGGCGGCTCGGCCGCTCGTCGCAGCGCTCGCGGTCGAGTCTAAGTTGGAACTGTAGGCATCCGTCATGACGTCAGGAACTCAAGGATGCGTCCGATGATTGAGGCATCGGTCGCCAGATTTCATAGCCGGAGGTGGCTTGCCGCTTTTTGGCGTCGTCGATTCGTGGATCGTG
>JBIIOL010000297.1:0-4914 GCA_044336965.1 Pirellulales bacterium
CTTCTGCCGCTGGTACACAACACGCTCCTGCGGGCGCCGCTGGTCGTCTGGCCGACGGCGCCGTGGTTTCCTTGGCATGCGGGGGGCGCCAGGCTCGCCCGTGGCCTCGTCGCTATGGACGCTTCGATCGCCCGCGGCGGGCGGGGCCTCGGGCCCCTTGTGCAGTTGACGCGGATGCTGCCGGACGTGCTCCTGTCGGCGGTTCGCCCGCCGGCTCGTCCGTGAACTTCTCCGCCTGCCCGGTGAGCTCGTAGAGAAACCGGCTTGGCTTGCAGGGCTTGCTCTTGCCCCACTTCATCCGCGTGAGGCAGAGGGAGAGGGCGAGCCGTTTCTTCGCGCGGGTGACGCCCACGTAGCAGAGCCGCCGCTCCTCGTCGATCGCCTGCAGGCCATCGTTGAGCGAGCGGTGGTGCGGCAGCAGGCCCTCCTCCATCCCCACCATCCAGACGCAGTCGAACTCCAGTCCCTTCGCCGCATGAAGAGTCATCAGGCGGAGCACGTTGCCCTTCGGCTTGTCGGACTGGAACCGCTCCGCCTCCGTGACGTCGAGCACGAGCTCATCGAGAAATCCGCGAACCATCAGCCCAAAATCGGGAGAGCCAGTTGCGTGCGGTTTTTTGGCAGAACGCTCGTGGTCGGCCAGCGCGTTGACCATCTGCTCCACGCAGGCCCAGCGGGCCTCCTGTTCGGCGGGATCGTCCTCGTATTCCTTCTGGAGAAAGCCGCGGTATCCTATCAACTCCAGGAGTGTCCGCAGGGTCTCGCCCGCGCCCCGTGCCGCCGCGCCCTCCCGCAGCGCGACCACCCGCTCGAGTGCCATCACGCCGGCCGTCGCCGCGGTCGAGAGCCGATGGGCGTCGCGGGCGGCGAGCAGTTCCTTCCAGAGGCTGTGGCCCGCGGTGGTGCCCGCGTTGCGAGCAGCCTGCACGGTCGTTCCGGTGAGGCCCCGCGGGGGAACGTTGGCGATCCGTGAAAGGGCAAGGTCGTCGTCGGGATCGACGAGCACCCGCAGCAGCGCCATCACATCCTTTACCTCTCGGCGGTCGAAGAAGGAGCGGCTGCCGATGAGCTCGTAGGGAATGCTCCGGCGGCGAAGCTCCTGCTCGAACACCCGCGTCTGTTCGCCGGTGCGGAAGAGGATCACGGCCTCGGCCGGCGCGACCGATCCTTCTTTGAGACGAGCTTCGAGGTCGCTCACCACACGCCGCGATTCGTCGATCTCATCCTGGGCCTGCACGATGGCCGGCGGCGGCCCGGAGGGTGCCTTGGAGATGAGCGTCTTGCCGTGCCGCCGCGAGTTGCGGGCGATGAGCGTGTTGGCAGCGTGGATGATCTCGGGCGTGGAACGGTAGTTCTCCTCCAGCCGCACGACCGTGGCTCCCGGCCAGCGGCGGGGGAATTCGAGAATGTGCGAGATCTCGGCACCGCGCCAGGCGTAGATCGACTGGTCGTCGTCGCCCACCACGCAGAGGCTGCGGTGGTCGCGGGCGAGTGCCGTCACGATCCGCTCCTGGATGCCGCTGGTGTCCTGATATTCGTCGACGAGCAGGTGATCGAACCTCGCCGCCTCGGCCTTGCGGACCTCCTCGTGCTCGGCGAAGAGGTCATCCACCACGAGCAGCAGGTCGTCGAAGTCGACGGCGCCCGCCGTGCGCAGGGCCTGCTGGTAGCGGCGGTATCCAGCGGCGGCCAGTTCCCACGACTCCTGCGCATCGGCCGGGATCGCGTCGAACGCACCGTCGGGCCGCACCGCCGCGCTCTTCCAGCGGCTGATGCGGTCGAGCAGGTCGCCGGGGCGGAGCGTGGCCTCTGGCACCTTCAGCTCCTTGAGCACCTTCCTTGCGGTCGACTCCTGTTCGCCGCGATCGATGATGGCAAACCTGCCGGGGAGGCCTACCCGCTGGGCATGCCGCCTGAGGATGCGGACGCAGAGCGAGTGGATCGTGGAAATTTCCGGCTTCTCGTCGTTCTTCGTCTTGAGCAGTTTGCCGGCTCGGGCGAGCATCTCCTTCGCTGCTTTGTTGGTGAAGGTGACGGCCAGGATCCGCGAGGGACGCGTGCCGCGCCACACGAGGTGGGCGATCCTCGCGATCACAACGCGGGTCTTGCCCGTGCCGGCGCCTGCCAGCACCAGCAGCGGTCCGACCGGCGCCCACACGGCCTGGGTTTGCGCCGGATTGAGGCCGGTCGAAGGCTTTTGGGGAGCGGCAGGAGTGTTGGCGGGATTCATGGGACGCGGAATCTACCACACGCGCCACAGTCCGGCTTGACGCTCTGCGCCGGGAAGTCTCTATTTCTCGCGACTGCGGCCGCCGTTCCCTCAGGTTGGGAGCCGTCGGCCGCGACCGTCAGGAGCATGCCGTGAAGAAATCATCGCACAACCGTCGCAGAAGGCCCGGCACCGCGTCGGATGCAGGGGGCCGTCCGCGGCCGGCCACTGACGAAGCGACGCCGCTCGACGCCGATCGTGTGGATCTCGCGCTGGCGGAAGACGAACTCGTGAAAGGGGAACTGGGCAACAACGACCTCGCCGAGGCAACGATGGCGGTGGTCGATCGCGTCCGTCCCTACTTCAGCACGATCCTCGCCGGGTTGGCCGCAGCCGTGGCCACATTCGTGGCGTTTGGCGTGGTGCAGTCGCAGGCCGAGGCCACCCGCACGCAGAGTTGGGACGCCTGCCTGGCAGCGATGTCTTCGGGCGAAGCGGACTCGTTCAACGAGGTGATCCGTCGCTATCCGGGCACCGAGGCCGCCCGCTGGGCCGAACTGTTGATGGCCGATGCCTCAGCCTCCGAGGGCACGCAACTCTTGTTCATCGACCGGCAGCGGGCCGAGGGCCGCCTGCAGGCCGCCGTCGACGCCTATTCGTCGCTGATGGCGGGCAAGCCGCAGGGATTGCTCGGCGAACGGGTCGTGTTTGGGCTTGCGAAAGCCCGGGAAAGCCTCGGTCAACTGGCGGAGGCCCGCCGGGGCTACGAGGCGGTGGCCGCCGAATTTCCCGCCGACGCGCTCGCGCAGGTTGCCGCCGGACGAGCTGCGGAACTCGGTCGCGAGTCGACCCGGCAGTGGTACGATTGGTTTGGAGCCCAAAAGATCACGCCGCCAGCCAGTGCCACGAATGTCGCCAATCCAGCCAATCCAGCCAATCCAGCCAATCCAGCCAATCCAGCCAATCCAGCCAATCCAGCCAATCCAGCCAATCCAGCACCAGCCGCCGAGCCAGCCGCCGAGCCAGCCGCCGAGCCAGCCGCCACACCAGCCCAGCCCGCTGCCGGGCAGTGACGACGCAGACTTCGCCGCCGATGGTGAGCCCTGCGGCGAGGTGGTGGAGCCGGCTTCTGCGGCCGTCGAGTCGGTCGTGACCGGTCTGGCGGGCTACGCTCCAGGGAGCGACATCGTGCTGACGGCCGACTCGGCTGCCGCTGGCTCGCGGCTCGACGTCTTTCTCGCCCGCACGTTTCCGGAGCAGAGCCGATCGTTCCTCGCACGATCGATCGACAAGGGAGTTGTGCGGGTGGATGGAGTCGTAGCGCGGGCGTCGCTCAAGCTGCGGCCCGGATCGATCGTGTGCATGACGGTGCCGGAGCCGCCCCGGGCCGGGCCGGCGGCGGAGGAGATTCCGCTCGACTTCGTGCACCTCGACGACTGGATTGCGGTCGTGAACAAGCCGGCCGGCATGGTCGTGCATCCCGCCAAGGGCAACTGGAAGGGCACGCTGGCCGGGGCGCTCAAGTGGCACCTTGAACGGGCCGATGCGGTTGCTGGCAGTTCGGGACTCTCGAACGCTGGCGGTCCGACGCGGCCGGGGATCGTCCATCGGCTCGACCGCGATACCAGCGGCGTGATCGTGGTGGCCCGCACCGAGGAGGTCCACCATGCGCTTGCCAAGCAGTTCGAGCGGCGGACTGTCACGAAGACCTATCTCGCGATCACGCAGGGACAGCCGCAGTTCGACAGCGACGAGATCAACCTGCCGATCGGCATCCATCCCTACCAGCGGGAGAAGATGGCGGTGCGACGCGATCACTCAACCAGCCGCGACGCGGTGACGCGGTTCGAGGTGCTGGAGCGGTTTCGGGGGGCGGCTCTCGTGAAGGTGGCCCCGAAGACCGGGCGGACGCACCAGATCCGCGTGCACTTGGCGGCGATCGGCTGCCCGGTGCTCTGCGACGGCCTCTACAGCGGCCGCACCCGCATCGAGCCGGCCTTCTTCGGTCTTCCTGACGGCGGGCCCGACGCCGGCGCGGCACTCATCGAGCGGCAGGCACTGCACGCCGCGAGCCTCGCGGTCGATCATCCCGTGACGCGGGAACGGATCGAATTCAACGCGCCGCTCCCGGCCGACATGCAGCGGGTGCTCGACTCGCTGCGGGGCTGACCAGCGCAGGCAGGATGCCGGAGCGCAGTCAGCATCGAGTGAGCGAAGGCAGGATACGAAAGCGAACGTCCGGCGACGGGGCATGGGCAGCCCCGAACCGTGGCCGAGCCGTGCGGCGGGATCGCACTCAGACGTCTTTGTCGTGGCGGTCGTCTGTGAGCAGGAGGGCACGAGGCAGCGTGGAGTCGATCACACGCCCCAGCGCGATGATGAACCCGATGCCGCCATCCCGCCAGCCGCTTCTCAGGACATAGCTCTTCGCAAACGCCGCCAGACCGCGGAGGGGCAGCATCCACGCGCCCACCCGTTCCCCCTTTGCCCGCAGGATGCCGGCCTTCAGCGGCGCGTACCGCAGCGACCGCGACAGCACGTCGCGGCAGTCGGCAAAACTGTAGTGAAGGATCGAGCCGGCGAGCAGCCGCGGGGCACGCTGCGATTCCACCTCCTCGTGGACCGGGATCGCCTTGAAGCCGGCCGTCGTGCGGTTGAACAGCCGCAGCACGCGTTCGTCACGCCATGCTCCATGGCGGATCTCG
>JBIIOL010000298.1:0-4895 GCA_044336965.1 Pirellulales bacterium
GCCCCTCGGCGAGCAGCTGCTCATCAAGCGAGGGCGGCCTGCGGGCACGTGACCACGTCAGCGGCAGCGGCCGCGGTCGCAGGGTGGCGCAGCACAAAGAGCAGATGGCCCTGCCATGCGCGTCGCTGTTCGCGGCCGGTGGCGTAGTCGATGACGAACCTCTGCTCCACGGCGAGGCCCGCGGCCTGGCACATGCCTTGAATCTCGCAGTCGGTGAAGACGTGCCCGAAAGTGCGGATCGGCTCCGGCCCGTCGTGCCAGGCCACCACCACGTCCCCTCGAGTCTCCCTCGGCCAGAGGTGGTCGCCGATATATCTCGCCGCGGTCGTCGCGAGGCCGTAGTGCCGCGTGTTGTAGCGATGGCTCAAGTCGATGAAGATCCGACCGCGTGGAGTGAGCAGCCGGCCACACTGTCTGAGCACCTCGATGCGGGCCGACTGACCGGCGACGTGGCCGAGCACGTTCCACAGGCAGACGATCACGTCGAAGCCCGGCTCGAGATGCCGCAGGTCCTCGGCGCGGAGCGGCAACGACTCCACGCCCAATCGGCCGCGCGGATGGCTGGCCCGCATGCCGGCGCTCGGCTCGACGAGTACGACCGTGCGGATGCCGCGGGCCGTCGCCAGCCGCAGGCCGCGGCGGCCGTCACCTGCTCCGATGTCGAGCAGCGACCGGCTGCCCGCCGGAACACCCTGCGCGATCAGCCTGTCGATGCCGGCGAGATAGGGGCCGCGGCGTGCTGCGAGCTGGTCGTAGGACGCCGCTATTGCGTCGTAGGCGGCCACCGGATCGCTGATCACCGTCTCACGGCTGGCCCGCTCACGCATGACTCGCTCACGCAGGCTCGCTCGCGCATGACTCGAGCCGGTCACTGCGCGGGTCCGAGTTCCTTCACGCGCACGCCGCGGTAGCGGACGAACTTGTCGGCATAATCCTGCGGTGAGCCGCCGCCGTGGATCTGCAGGGCGATGCGGCCGCGGGCCGGGTGTCGGGCTTCCGCCTCCTTCCACTCCGAGATCTTCACTCCGTTGATCCACGTCGTGACCGTCGGTGTCTGGCCGCCGACGATGCGGGCGCGGAGTTCGTTCCATTGGCCGTGCCGCCAGAACGAGGGCCACGCATCGGCGAGCACGGGAAAGGCCACCTGCGGATCGCCGAGCGGCTTCACGTCGATCTCGGTGACGGTGTCCTTGAAACTGTAGTTGCGGATGTGCGGCTTGCCGCCGAGCCCCTCGCCGTAGATGCCCATCAGGTTGCCATTGGCGTGGTAGTCGACCATCGCCTGGTAGGCCTTGCCGTCTTCGGTGCTGCGGAGAAACAGGCCGCTGTCGGGGCCGAAGTCGTTCTTCATCTCGACCACGACCTCGAAGTCGCCGAACTCGCGGTCGGTGAGGATGATGCCGCCGTTGCCCGGCTGATCCTGCGAGCCGACGATCGCCCCATCTTCCACGACCCAGCGGCCGCCCGACGTGTTCTTGCTCGGGCGGCTGTGGCCGGTCTTGGCGCTCACGTGCCAGCCTTGGAGCGTCTTGCCGTCGAAGAGATCGATCCAGCCTGTCGGGGAGGCTCCGCTCTGAGAAGCATTGGTTTTGGAGTCGCTGGCCGCCTGCGGCTCGGCTGCGGGGCTCACGCCAGAGGCGATCGCGGAGATGAGGAGCAGGCAGACGAGCGAGGGGAAGGAGCGGGGCATGAGCGGGATCTCCCGGAGGGTGGCGAATGTGGCGTGGAGTCTACGATCCCGCCGGTCGTGCGCCGATCGGCCCCCGTTCCCATGAAAGCCCGACGCGCAAGCGAGGGAATCCGCGTTGCAAGCTCGAAAACCGGGCGTTTTGGCCCCCGAGGCGTTTCCCGGCTATCCTTAAAAGGGGAAGCGGCACGGACTGCCAGGGGGTGCCAACTCCCGTCTCCCGACTCGGAGCGATTCCATGATCTGCCATGGCACATTTCAGCGGTATCCGCGTTTTGCCGCCGCCGCTGCGGTCGTGCTGTCCTGCTGCCTGTCCTGCTGGCCCGCCGCTGGTACCGGCGCCGAGCTGCCGCTCGACTTCGACACGCAGATCGTGCCGATCTTCACCAAGCACGGCTGCAACAGCGGCGGCTGCCACGGCAAGAGCGGCGGGCAAAACGGCTTCCGGCTTTCCCTGCTGGGGTTCGAGCCATCCGAGGACCACGAGCACTTGGTCGGGGAGGCCCGCGGCAGACGGGTGTCGGTCGTCGCGCCCGACATGAGCCTGCTCCTCCTCAAGGCCACGGCCACCGTGCCGCACGGCGGTGGAAAACTCATCGAGCCGGGCTCCCCATCCTACGAACGCATCGCCCGCTGGATCGCCGAGGGGGCCCGTCCGGGCGACCCGAAGGCGCCGCGGGTTGCGCGGATAGAGGTCTTGCCGGCCGATCGTGAGATGCGGCCGGCCGACAACCAGCAACTTCGCGTGATGGCCCATCTCACCGACGGCTCATCCGAGGATGTCACGCGACTGGCGCAGTTCGAGGTCAACGCCCCCGACCTCGCGTCGGTCGATGCCGCCGGCCTCGTCACGGCGAGCCCGCCGGTCGGTGGCCCACCCCGGAGTGGCACCGCGGCGGTGATGGTCCGCTACCAGAGCCACGTCACGGTCTTTCGCGCGACCATGCCGCTCGAGACTCCGTCAACCGCGATGCCGTCGGCCGACACGTTCGTCCGCACGTTCATCGACCGGCTCGTGCTCGACCGGCTCGTGTCGCTGCGGCTGCCGCCTTCGGGCGTGTGTGATGATTCCACGTTCCTGCGTCGGGCCACGGTCGACATTGCGGGACGCGTGCCCACGCTCGACGAGGCCCGTTCGTTCCTCGCCGACACCGACCCTGCCAAGCGCGACCGGCTCATCGACCGGCTCCTCGAGAGCCCCGACTACGCCGACTTCTTCGCCAACAAGTGGTCGACGATCCTCCGCAACAAGCGGACCAACGATGCCCTGCATCGCCATGGCAGTTATTCGTTTCACGAGTGGATCAGGACGAGCCTAGCCGACAACGTGCCCTATTCGCGGTTTGTCAGCGACATCCTCACGGCGACCGGCGAGGTGTCGGAGAACCCGGCCGTGATCTGGTATCGCCAGGTGGCCGATGCCAACCAGCAGGTGGAGGATGCATCGCAGTTGTTCCTCGGCCTGCGGCTGCAGTGCGCCCGCTGCCACCACCATCCCTTCGAGAAGTGGGGCACCGACGACTACTTCCAGCTTGCAGCCTTCTTTTCCCGGGTCGGACGGAAGAAGGGGATGCAGCCGGGCGAGGACCGGATCTACCATCTCCGCGGCGAGCCGCAGGCTGCGGGGCCGAAGGGCGTCCACAAGGCCGTCGTGCTCGGCGGCCAGTCCGGTCCGATTCCGCCCGACGTCGATCCCCGCGGCCGACTTGCCGACTGGATGACGTCGCCCGACAACCCATACTTCGCCCGCTCGCTCGTCAACCGCTACTGGAAGCACTTCCTCGGCCGCGGTCTGGTCGAGCCGGAGGACGACATGCGGCTGACCAATCCGCCCACCAACCCGGCGCTGCTCGACGCGCTCGCAAAGCACTTCGTCGACCATGGCTACGACCTCAAAGATCTCGTTCGCACGATCTGCCGGTCGACCACCTATCAGCTCACGGCGGAGCCGAATGAGTCGAACGCCGATGACCGCCAGAGCTATTCGCGGTTCTACCCGCGGCGGCTCACGGCGGAAGTGTCGCTCGACGCGATCGATCAGCTGACGGAGAAGCCCACGCAGTTCAGCGGCGTGCTGCCGGGCACACGGGCGGTGCAGCTGCCCGACCCCAACTTCAACAACTACTTCCTCACCGTCTTCGGCCGCCCTAGCGGTGACAGCCCTTGCGAGTGCGAGCGCGGCACCGAGGCCAACCTTGCCCAGATGCTTCACCTCATCAACTCGCCCGACATCCTCGGCAAGCTCGGCTCGAGCCGGGCCGCGCGACTCGCCGCCGATACGGGCCGCACCACTGCGGCGAAGCTCGACGAGATCTATATGGTGGCATTCGCCCGTCCACCGACCGCTTCCGAGATCGCAGACGTCGAGAGTTACCTCGCGTCGCACGAGGCCAGCCTGCCTGCCGCCTGGGAGGACGTGATCTGGTCGATCCTGAACACGAAGGAATTCCTGTTCACCCACTGACAGGCGATGCGGCGTGCCGGATGCATGCCACCCGCGACGGTCGCAGTCCATGAAGCTCTCGCCGACAGTTCTCTTGTTCTCCCTGGCCGGCATCACGCTGCTGGTGCCGGCGGCGGTCGCGCGGGCGGAGTTTCCGCGGCCCCAGCTCAACGCGATCCTGCCTCCCGGTGGCCAGCGCGGCACTTCGGTCGAGGCGAAGGTCGTGGGCACCGACCTCGATGATCTGGCCTCGCTGCGGTTCTCGCATCCCGGGATCGTCGCCAAGCCCTTGCTCACGAGCCCCACGGAGTTCGATCCGGAGCCGAAGCCCGTGGCCGGGAAGATGACGATCCAGATCGCCCCGGATGTGCCACCCGGTCTCTACGATGCCGTGGCCACGGGCCGCTTCGGAGTCACGAACCCGCGGCTGTTCATGGTGGGATCGGTCGCGGAGGTCACGCCGCGCGATGGCATTGGCGGACTGGCGACAGCGCCGGAGGTCCCGCTCGATGCGACGGTCGCGGGCATGGCGACCGCCAATGCCGCCGACCACTACGCCCTCACGCTGGCCGCGGGCCAGCGGGTGCGGCTCGACGTCTGGGCCCGCCGGATCGATTCGCGGCTGACGCCCACGCTCGAGGTGCTCGACGCGGGCGGCCGCGTGCTCGCCCGCGCGAGGCGGAGCCACGACGACGATCCCTGCCTCGACTTCGTGGCCGGTGTGGCGGGCCGCCATGTCGTGCGGGTGCACGACATGTATATGGG
>JBIIOL010000299.1:0-4890 GCA_044336965.1 Pirellulales bacterium
ATGAGCAGTATCGGCCGTTCGTGCTCTTCCACCGGGTGCAGGCCGCCTCCCTCGCCGCGCTCCAGGAATCGGGGCCGGAGGGGGCGATCAGCGAGATCAACCGTGGGCTCGGACAGTTTCGGGATCTGTTCGCCCGCTACGACGCCGCAGAGCAGTACGACGAGGACGAACTCGTGAAGCGGCTCCTCGAGATGCGGGAGAGCGTCCGGCAGCGGTACGAGGTGGGCCGAACTCTCGACGAGCAGCTTGCCGAGGCGATCCGGTCTGAAAACTACGAGCTCGCGGCCACGATCCGCGACAAGATGATGCACGACAGGATTCGCAGTCCGAGCGAGGAGCAGGCCTGATCAGCAGTCCAATGCTCCACACGCGGTAAATTTTTCAAGCGACTGCGTCACAATGGCGCGGCTGGGCCAACCTGGCAGGCATCCGCCGGCCTGAAAAGCGGCATGGATCGCTTTTTGGAAATTGGCACGCGATATGCGTTGTATGTTTCCAGTGCCGAAACAATTGCATGTTTTGCCGACGCAGGAGGCCCAGCCATGAACGCCACCACCAATACTGTCAGATCTGCCGACTCCGCCTTTGTGAAGTCTGCCAGCGCGGCCGCCCGGTATGTCGTGACCGTGGGGGAAACGTCGTGCGAGGTTCGCGCCCACACCATCGCGATATTCGCCGACTTGCTGGGCTTCGAGCAGGAGATGGAGGTGGCCGGCCAGGCCGCCGATCGCCATCTCATCGCCGACCTGCTCGATTCCCGCATGATCGCCCCGCCGCGGGCCGTGCGGCGGCGGCAGCGGACGGTCAGCTCGCGGGCCATGTTCTACGGCGCTGCGGGCGGCTGACTTCACGCGAAACACGACATCCTGTCGCCCTGATAGGCGGATGCCCGTCCTCAGCCAGTCGCTTGGCAAACGCAGTTTGCTGGTGCTTCGCTTCGCATCCTGCGAAGCAGTCTTGGGCGGGGCGATCTGGTAGACTTGTGGGCCTTCCATCGAGGCCATTCATGAACCAGCCGCTCACCGTGCCCGTCGGACGTGATGTCCGTCTGGCGGATTTCGACCCCGACTACCACGAGGGGCTCGACCGCGATGAGGCCGAGGCCGAGACGCGCAAGCACTGCGACGCGCTCGACGAACTCGCCTACCGGCTGTTCGCGGAGGCGAAGCGAGCGGTCATCGTCGTGCTGCAGGGCATCGACACCTCCGGCAAGGACGGCACGATCCGCATGATTGCCAGCGGCGTCAGCCCGCAGTGTCTCGACGTCAGAAGTTTCAAGGCCCCGAGCGCCGAGGAACTCTCGCACGACTTTCTGTGGCGGGTGCATGCGTCCGTGCCCGCGCACGGTCGTATCGGGATCTTCAATCGTTCCCATTACGAAGACGTGGTGGTGGTTCGCGTGCGCAAGCTCGTGCCCAAGGACGTCTGGAAGGAGCGGTATGCCCAAATCAACGCCTTCGAGAAGCTGCTCCGCGGTGGCAACGTGACCTTCGTGAAGTGCTTCCTGCACATCAGCAAGAAGGAGCAGAGGCAGCGGCTGGAGGATCGGCTCCGCGATCCGAAGAAACAGTGGAAGCTGGGCCCGAGCGACCTCGAGGACCGGCGACTCTGGGACGACTTCCAAAAGGCCTACGACGACGCCCTCACGCAGTGCAACACGGAGCACGCGCCGTGGCACATCGTGCCTGCAGACAACAAGTGGTATCGCAACCTTGTCGTGGCCAGGATCCTGCGATCCACGCTCGAGAAGCTCGACCCAAGGTTCCCCCCCTTCGATTCGAGCCTGCTCACCAAGCTCGACTGACTTCCCCCCACCCAGCCCCACGCGTGAGCAGCCTACGGCCCCGAGCCCCATTTTGAGCCCCATTTCATGAACGGCCTCACTCCCCTGCTTGATCTTGACGCCTGCCGGATCCGCCAGAAACGGCTCCGCAACCGCATGGCCGAACGGTCGCTCGACGCTGTCGTCCTCCTGGCGCCGGAGCACGTCCAGTATTTCACCGGGCATCGCTGGGACTTTCGGTTTGCCCCGGTGGTGGCACTCCTGGCGTCGGGCCAGACCCTGCTCGTCTGTCCTGACAAGCCCGTGGAACCGGGACAGGCGGCGGCCACGGAGGTGCGCACCTATGTCGCCAAGCGACGCTCCACGCTGCGGACCGACCAGCGCGAGGCCTCCTCGGCGGTGCTCGGCGACTGGCTGGGGGCGATGGGCCGTCAGGCCCGCGTGGGTGTGGAGTTCTCCGTCTGCCCTCCGCATGTGACGCGGCTGCTGGCTGGAACGGAGGTTCTCGATGTGGATCTTGACCTGTTGGCACTCCGGCGCCGGAAAGACCCCGACGAACTCGTGCTGCTTCGCCGGGCGATCGCCGCCACCGGTGCGATGTACGACACGGCTCGACAGCGCATCCGCCCGGGCGTTTCAGAGCTGGAGATTTTTTCCGCACTGCAGGCCGCGGCGGTGGAGTCGTGCGGCGAGATGCTCACCGGCACCGGCAACGACTATGCGTGTGGCGTTCGGGGCGGCCCGCCCCGAATGCGAACCTGCAACGCGGGCGAACTCTACATTCTCGATCTGGGGCCAGCCTACCGCGGCTACTTCGCAGACAACGCCCGCACGATCGCCGTGGATGGCCGTCCCACGGATGGCCAACTGGCGGCCTGGCGGCACGTCTGCGAGGCGCTCGCGGTGGTCGAGCGGCGGGCACGTCCGGGCGTGCGATGCCGTGACATCTACGAAGACGTGAGGCAATGGCTGGCAACGTCCCCGGTGGGAAACTGGTCGAGCCACCTGGGCCATGGCATCGGGCTGTTCGTTCACGAGATGCCGCACCTCAATCCCGAGTGGGACGACGTGCTGGAGGCCGGCGACGTGATCGCGGTCGAACCGGCGCTCTATGACCCTGTGCTGGGCTGCGGCATGCGGATCGAGAACGACTACCTCGTCACCGACGCCGGGCTCGAACTGCTCAGTCCCTTTCCGCTCGATCTCGCGTTGGCCTGACGCTGGCCATCTCGGCCCGTGGCTGGTCCCTTGGCCCCTGCGGCGGCTTGACGTGTCGTGCCCGTGGCTTTTCCGGTGGCTATGGGCTGCTTGGCGGAGCTGGGTCGCGGCGTGGTGGTCGCCGTCCACTTGGTTCCGAAAGGCCAGAGCACGGACGGCCCGGCGGCGGGCCTCGGAGGGGGCACCGGCCCCGCTTCGACCACGTGATCCACCCGGACGGCTGGCACGGCCATGTCTTCGCTTGTGGCGGTCAACTCCGCGGGAGTCGGGGCATTCGGACCTGCCGTGTCCGGCGAAGCGGCGGCGGCTGTTTGTGAGATGATAGGAAGGTTGGACGCAGCGATCCGCTCCGAGAGCGGACGCCGACCGGTGGCCGCCGACGAGCGATTCGACTGTGCCACGACCGAATACGTCTCTCCTGCCCGAGCGTTGAGCGCACAAAAGCTGGCCAGGGCGGTCAGGCAGCCGATCAGGGTGGCTTCTGCCAAACGCGAGTGGAACATGCTTTCGACCTCGTGGAGAGCAGGGATCAAGAGACTCCTACCGTTTGTATCGGTCGTAACCCCCCAAGACCTTGTGCTGCTTGCGGCCGGGAATGCCGCCCGGGGCCGCGGGCAGCTTTGGCAAACACCGGCCCCATCGCATACATTCCTTGTCCGCGGCCCCCGTTTCGCCGATTTCTCCCATTTTGCCCCACCCCTTTCGAGAGCGGAGCATTGAGCATGTCAGTCGCCCAGGAAGCCCCCGTCCACACCAACCGTTGGCACGCTCTGGCCTCCCGCGTTCTCTCCGGCGGCGCGATCAACCGCGACGAAGCCAGGGCAATCCTCGAGTCGTCCGACGTCGAGCTGCTCGATCTCCTGGCCGCCGCCTGGCGGGTGCGGCACCGGCACTTCGGCAACACCGTGCAGCTGTTCTTCCTCATGAACGCCAAGAGCGGACTGTGTCCGGAAGACTGCGGTTACTGTTCACAGTCGAAGGTCTCCGAAGCCGACATCCCCCGCTACAACCTGCTCTCCGCCCCCAAGCTGCTCGAGGCTGCGAAACTCGCCGCCGAACGGCAGTCGAAGACGTTCTGCATCGTGATCTCGGCCCGCGGCCCGTCGGAGCGGGAGATCGACTTCGTCTGCAAGATCGTGCCCGAGATCAAGCAGCAGTACGACCTCAACATCTGTGCCTGCCTCGGGCTCCTCTCGCCGGAGCAGGCGCAGCGGCTGGCGGCGGCCGGTGTCGACAAGGTGAACCACAACCTCAACACGAGCGAGCGGTTCTACGGCGAGGTCTGCACGACCCACACCTACGGCGACCGCATCGCGACGCTGGCAGCCTGCCGCGCCGCCGGCCTGCAGCTCTGCAGCGGCGGCATCATGGGCATGGGTGAAACACACGACGATCTGATCGACATGGGGATGGAGCTGCGCAGCCTCGGTGTGGAGTCGATCCCGCTCAACTTCCTGAACGCGATCGACGGCACGCCGCTGGAGGGCAATAACCGTGTCAGCCCCCGCGACTGCCTGCGCGGCCTGGCGATGATGCGGATGCTCAACCCGGCGGCGGAGATCCGCATCGCCGGCGGCCGGGAGATCCATCTGGGCAGCCTGCAGCCACTGGGGCTCTACGCGGCCAACTCGATCTTCGTTGGCGACTACCTGACCACGAAGGGGCAACTTCCCGAGGCCGATTACAAGATGATCGAGGAGATGGGATTCGTGATCACCCGCGGCGCCGAATCGGCCGAACCGGCGCCGGCTATGGCGTGACCGATGTTCCGGGAGGGGGTGCCCATGCCCCGAGAGCCGGCGTTGCTGACCAGCGCAGGCAGGATGCCGAAGCGCAGTCAGCATCGAGCGAGCGAAGGCAGGATGCCGAGAGCGAACGTCCGGCGACGG
>JBIIOL010000300.1:0-4885 GCA_044336965.1 Pirellulales bacterium
CTTGAGATGATCGGCCCACCCCTGTTGGATTCCGATCACCTCCGCACGTGTGGCCATGGCACATCTCATCCACCACTGGACGACACTCGCCCCGCTTGGAGCCGCAGCTCTGCTCGCCGTCACCACCGCCATCGGCGAGCAGCCCTGGCTGCTCGTGGGCTGCGTTGCGGCGATCATCGCTGCCGTGCTCGCCGCGGTGCACCATGCAGAGGTGATCGCCCACCGCGTCGGCGAGCCGCTTGGCACGCTCGTGCTCGCCCTTGCCGTGACCGTGATCGAAGCAGCCCTGCTCCTCTCGCTGCTCTTCGCCGGCGGCGCCGGCATGGAGACGCTGCCCCGCGACACCGTCTATGCCACTGTCATGATCATCACCACAGGTGTCGTCGGCCTCTGCACGATGATCGGCGGCCTGACCCACCGCGAGCAGTCGTTTTGCGTCGATGGGGCGGGCGGGGGACTCGCGGCACTGATCGTGCTCGCGGTCGTCACGCTCGTGCTCCCCGACTTCACGATCACGACCGGCGTGGGCACCTACAGCCGCGGCCAGTCGCTCTTCGTAGCCGTCGTCTCGGCAGCGCTGTGGGGCATTTTCGTCTTCGTCCAGACCATCCGGCACCGCGACTACTTCCTGCCGCAGGATGGCACCGCCCGTCCCGACGAGCATGCCCTGCCGCCCTCGCGCCGGCAGGCAACGCTGAGCCTGGTGCTCCTCCTCGTCGCACTCGTCGCGGTTGTAGGCCTCGCGAAAGTGCTTTCCCACCCGCTCGAGGAGTTCGTCGAGGCGTTTCACCTGCCGCGCGGCGTGGTAGGGATCGTGGTGGCGATGGTGGTGCTCCTGCCCGAGACCTGGGCCGCGATTCGGGCAGCGTATGCAAATCGGCTCCAGAGCAGCATGAACCTCGCGATCGGGTCGGCGCTGGCGACGATCGGTCTCACAGTGCCAGTCGTCGTGTTCTTCGCCACCGCCTACGGCCTGCCGCTCGTTCTCGGACTCGACCCGAAGGATATCGTGCTCCTCGCAACGGCTCTGCTCGTGAGCGTTGTCACGCTCGGCACGGGGCGGACCTCGATGATGCAGGGCGCGGTGCACCTCGTGCTCTTCGCGACCTACCTGTTTCTCGCCTGCGTGCCATGAGACGGGCATCACGAGAGCCACACCTGACGACGAACGACAATGGGATCGCCAAGGAATACCAAGCATCGAAGCTCCAGCCCTGGCGGACCCATGTCGAGCGGCATACGTTCCTGACCTGCCCCCCATACACGGCACCGCTTCGCCTGATCGATGCGAAGCCCATAGAACTTCCTCTTTTATCGGCAGTAGGCCTGCTCCGTCACGCCGATCTTCTTGACCACCTCCAGGACGTTCTTGCCTCTCCCCACCTCAACCTCGACCTCTCGAAGCTCAGGTGTGATCTACTCAGCGAGTTCCTTCTTTCCGCGTGGCATTTGTTGCCTCCCTTGGCTTGCTCACGTCCCAGATTCTCTCTCTGGAAGTGGTGCTGTTGAAGGGGCCCAGGTCAATGTCCCACGGTCCAGCTCGGCGCCACCGACAACCGAACCGCCTAGCCGCAACGCACCGTTGGATTCCACGTACCACCTACCGAACCTGGAACGCATGGGCCCTCGCCCACATTTCGGAGTAGGTGAGGTATCGCACTTCCTCATCACTTTCAGCGACAAGCAAAAGAAAATTTCCAAACTCAGTTTGATCGAACAACACCTGTATCCCTTGTTCCATAGTAGGCGTCACGTGTTGCAGAGCGGCTGCAATGAGGTCCTTGCGGCCGCCTCGAAAGATGTCACCAAAGGCAAGGAGAAAATTGGCTCCCTGCTCCAGGAGAAATCGCCGGTCGGCGCTTCGCATCCCGGCCTCGCGGAACTGTTGATCGACCCTGGCTCGCGTTTGCTTGTTGATGGTGATCAGCTCCTCCCGCGTACGCGGACACCTCTTGTCATTCAGAAAGACGAGTGGCTCTCGTAAAGTAGCCGCAGCGGGCGGTTTCTCCTCGATCACGACTCCTGCACCACACGCACTCTCCCATGCGTCGAGCCACAGTCCACCGTGCGTCTTCGTGGACGAAGCCGAGATTTTTCCCCAACTGCTTTCCGCAATCGCATCATCGATGATGGCGATATGTTCAGGGGGTATTTTGGCGAGTCCACGTGCCAGCGAATCTCTGTCACCGCTTTCCGCGAGGCCGTGAAGATGTCGATTGAATGAGTCGATCGCATGCTGGACATCCGCGACCTGGTGCAGTTTTTGCGTAAACATCCACTGCATAAAGTCTGACGCTGCGGCGGCAACCCGCTGCCGATCACCCAACGGCACGGCGGGCACGCAGTGACCGGCGAGCCTCTTCTTGCGCGTCTCCAGCGTCGCCGTCATTGCGGCCGTGGCCTTGTCGTGCTCGGCCGCTCGGAGACGCCGCTCATCTTCCCGCCGTTGCTGCGTTCGCTCATCAAGAATGCGAGTGGCGATATGTCCCGCCACCTCGCCCTGCCGCGTGAGCAGAGCAGGGTGTGTCACATTACCGAGCCCGCCCCATCGGGCATCCGTGATCCTTTGCAGCTCACCGTCATTTTTCCTGCTCAGCATTTCGTAAATCAGTTCCTCGTCCGTTGCGGCAGTTATCTGGGAGACAAGTGCCCGTGCCTCGTCGCGGCGCTCAGCCGTTGGACTTTTGGCGTAGGCCTCCAAGTTGTGAAGGGCATGTTCCACCTCTCCGTCGTCCAGGTTGGACTTGCCCCGTTCCAAAAGATCCTCCGCGGCGGCGGAAGTCTCTATTGCCTTCGAACGATCGTGCGCCTCGTCTAACCCCTCGTGAGCCACGGCGACAGTCGTGGTGGCCTGTTCGCCATGAACACGCTGCCTCTCCTTGCTTTCCCAATCGAACAGCAGCCAGATGACACCAAAACATCCCACAACGAAGATCGCTAGAGCGCTCAGTTGCACGGCGTCGCTTAGGCGGATAGAGCGTCGTGACCGTGGGGTGGTATCTGGGTGATTCCGGCTCGAGTGGATTGTGGCTGCCTTTTCAAGCGAGACGACGCTGCCACATTTCGGGCATCGCAAACGCCGATGCCGTACTTGGTCCGGAACCTTCAGCATCGCCCCACAGTGACATTGAACCCGCACCACACCGCCCGTTGCGCCCTCATTGCGGCTTGGTGCATGCTGCCGGAGGACATCATCCAGATCCTGAAGGAAACAGAGCGATGGCGCTCGGTGTGCGGGCATCCAATCCGAGAACCCCTCACTCCAGACGAGATCCGTCCAGTCGACCTCCCCACGCGCGAGCAGGTCACTCAGCGCGTCGATATTGAGCGGCCCGTGTTTCTTACCGTGCCGTCGGTAAAACCATTCAGAACGCGGGGTAGCCGTCACATGAACCTCACACGAGACAGGGATACCGAACTCCCGGCGTTGTCGATATCGATCTTCACGCTGTGGCCCTCGCCGTCATAGTCCACGACGACGCGTCCCGACATTGTGCGGTTGTCTACGCTCGACCGCTCACAAAAAGGGTTGGTGATCGAGTTTAAGACGATCATGAGTTCGTCGTCCAGCGTGTCGCGTTACAGATCCCTCGTGAGCCTGCTCCGCCCTTTCGCCCTGAGTGGGTGAACTCGAGTAGCCTGTTCGGTACTGGTCAGCCTCATGGTCGCCTTTGAGGCCAGTCGCCCGCGGGTGCGATTCAGAATAGCCACCAGCCAGCCACTTCTCCGAGCCCGAGCCATCGCCAGTCCGTCGACAGTCTTGGCGGCCGGGCCTTCCATCCACCCTTCAAGGAAACCGTTCATCCATATGTCCACCGCAACCACCACCGAGCCCACAACCAGCCGGAACCCCCCCCTCGCCACAGAGCACCGCACGACAGCAGCCCGAGCGTTCCATGCTGACCAGAAACGACTTTCGGCCTCCACACTCATCCTTGATACCAGGGCCGAAACGGGGCCTGTTGGTGGACAGGTACTGGCGCCGTTCAGGAATCAGACTGATGTGTTGGGCGGAGTAGGAGTGGCTGATTCAGTCAGTAATCAGTCCGCTTCCGGAGGGTCCCAGCCACGTGGCAACCACGTGGGACGGCATCGAAACGCGCCGTCGAGGCCTCACGGCTGAGCGAAGCGGCGAGATCATGTGCACGGCGATTGATCTCGCCGCATGAGCGAATGGTCAGGCGCCACGCACCCCGAAATACCGTCGCTCGATTGAGCACCCGAAAAGAGCGCCTAAGGCAGCAACCGGGCCGCCGCCAAGCAGGCATGCGTAGACCAGTTGCCAGAGGAGGCTGTAAAGAAAACCTCCCGACCCAAAAGTGAAGGCGGCATGCACTGAAACCACCACCACAACTGCGAGAACGCCAATGGCTGCTCCGCGTCGCGCGCCCAACACCGGGCTCTTGCCTGGGAACCGACTCGTTACGGAAGCCCAGACTGAAAGAAAAACAGTGACGCCCGCAAGTGAGCCTAGTGCAGCCGCAGTCCCAATAACGCTACCAACACCAACACCTGCCACTATGATGGAGAGCATGGCAACCGCCATTGCTGCAAAGGCACATGCGAGAGCCCCAGCCTCGGCAGCAGCGCGAACCGCAAGATTCATTTGTGGTGCCTCACTTATGTTTCTACGGAACCACGTAACACCGTAACACCCGTTGCTCGCTGCATAACGCTCAATGAGTATCGCGATACATCTACCGCAGGTCTCGCTGTTGCCTGTGGCTCGATCAACAAAGGCTTCCACCTGACGCGGCTTTATCCGTTGATTATCGCTGGATAACACACCGGCAGGTCGTCTGAGGCTGCAGGCTCAGGGTCCGGCCTACCCACCTGCCTGACTGTTCTCACGACAGGCCCCTTGTGCTCCCGTCGACCCCTCTGG
>JBIIOL010000301.1:0-4880 GCA_044336965.1 Pirellulales bacterium
GCAAGGCGCTCGTGCAATACGCCGATCTGCAGAGCCCCGCGTTCCCGTCCGGCCCCACGGTCCGTCGCGGCGGCACGCAGTCACTTGTTCTGCAGGCCTATCGTCGCGGTGGGTTCACCGGCCCGATCGCGATCTCCGTCGAGGGCCTGCCGCCCGGGGTGACATGCCCCGCGGTGAGCATCCCCGCCGGCGAACACCAGGCGAGCATCGTGCTCACGGCGGCAGCCGACGCGGCTGCGTGGCGTGGTCCGATCACGATCGCGGGCACCGCCCAACTCGGCGACCAGCAGGCTCGCCGCGAGGCGCTCTTCAGCACGGCGGTCTGGAACAAGAACAACCGTGTCGAGTCGATCGAGGGGCGGGTGTCGCGCACCATGATGCTCTCGGTGATCGAAGAGGAGGCCGCGTTTCGGCTGGTGGCGGCCGAGGAGAAGCCGTGGGAAGTCGCGCGGGCCGGCAAGCTCGACATCCGCTTCAAGGTGCCGCGACGGCACGAGCTCAAGGGCAGCCTCCGGGTGGAGCTTCGTGGGCTGCCGCATTCCCTTTTCCCGCAACTGCCGTCGGTGGTGGTCGACGGCCAGGCCACCGAGGGCACGCTCTCCCTGACCATGCCCACGAAGGCAGCGCCCGGCGACTATGCGGCCTTCCTGGTGGGACAGGTCCGCGTGGCCTATCCGCGCAATCCCGAGGCCGCCGCGCGGGCCGAGGCCCGCAAGCAGGAGTTCGCGGCCGACCTGGCGAAGCTCACCGAACAGTCGAAGGCGGCCGATGCCCTCCGCGTCGAGGCCGAAAAGAAGGCGACCGAGCTGGCGGCGAGCGCAGGCGATTCGGGGCAGGCCGCGGCGATCGCAGCGGCTGCCGAGGCGAAGAACAAGGCGGTGGAGGCGGCGAAGGCCGCCGCCGAAGCGCTGCGGGCCGCCACCGAGGAGCAGAAGTTCATCGACAAACGTGCCGTCGATCTTGCCAACGCCGCAAAGCCACAGGAACTCGACAGTTTTATTGCTTCCGACACGATCATCGTGCGTGTGCTCGAGGCGCCGATGGAGTTTGCGGCGACGGCCCCGACGGCCATCAAGGCCGGGAGCACCGGTGAGATTCCCGTCTCGCTCAAACGGCTTCTCGACTTCGCCCTGGCGGTCGACGTCGAAGCCCAGCTGCCGGCGGGAGTGACGGGCATCACGCTGGAGAAAGCACAGGTGGCCGCAGATGCGACCGCGGGAAAAATCGTGGTGAAAGCCGACGCCAAGGCAACGCCCGGAACCCACACGGTCATCGTGCGGGCGAAGCTGAATTACAATGGTCAGGGTTTGCAGGTCGAACGCCCCGTCGAACTGAAGATCGAAGCCGCCCCATGAACGCCCTTCGCTCCCATCGTGGCCGCGTCATCAGCTATACCGCCGCGTGCGCGGCCGCCCTGCTCGCCGCGCCAGGGCTGGCCGCCGAGCCGCCCAAGGCCTTGGCAGTCGCCGATGTGAGGCACAGCGGTCCGGTCGACTTCGAAAAAGAAATCCTGCCGATCCTCCGCAGCAACTGCCTGGCCTGCCACAACGTGTCGGTGGCGGAGAGCGAGCTGGTGATGGAGACGCCGCGGATGATTCTGAAGGGGGGCGTGTCGGGGCCGGCCGTCGTGCCCGGCAAGGCCGACGACAGTCTACTCTTCACGATGTCGGCTCACCGCGAGGAGCCGGTAATGCCCCCCGCCGACAACGATCGCAACGCGCACAACCTCAGCCCTGAGCAACTCGGCCTGCTCAGGCTTTGGATCAACGAGGGCGCCGCCGGCGAGGTCACCGGCATGGGGCCGATCGCCTGGCAGCCGCTGCCGGCCAGCCTCCATCCCATCTATGCCGTGGCCGTCTCTCCGGACGGCAGCCACGCCGCAGCCGCCTGTGCAAATCAGGTGTTGGTCTACGACGTGCCCACCCGGCGGGAGATCGGGCGTCTGAAGGATCCC
Source organism: Pirellulales bacterium (assembly GCA_044336965.1). Taxonomy (GTDB): domain Bacteria; phylum Planctomycetota; class Planctomycetia; order Pirellulales; family UBA1268; genus CAMCQY01. The sequence goes on from JBIIOL010000301.1 coordinate 1,955, forward strand.
GAACTGCTGGCGGCGATCCAGGCCACCGGCACATCGTCTGCCCAGACCGACATCGCCCACGTATCTGACATAGCCCACTTATCCGAAATAGCTCACATGGATACGGTGCAGTCGCTGGCATTCAGCCCGGATGGCGAACGGCTGGCATCGGGTTCATTCCGCACGGTCTCCATCTGGCGGCATCCGCACAATGTCCGCATCGCGGAGTTGGCGGCGGCCGATGCCGACGTGGCCTGCATGGCGGTCTCGCCTGATGGCGCCGTCGCGGCGATCGGCGAGACGGGTGGCACCATTCATCTCGACGACGTGGCCACGGGCAAGCGGCTCCGCACCCTGACAGGTCACGGCCAAGCCGTCTCGGCCCTGGCCTTCAACGCAGCGGGCGACCGACTCATTTCCGGTTCCCTCGATGGCACGGTGCGGATGTGGAACGTGGCCGACGGTCAAGAGGTAGGCGTGCTCCAGTCGCCAACGCCGGTCACGGCGATCGCGCTGGTGCTGGAAGGCACGCAGGTCGCCGTCGCCACCGACGACAATCTGATCCGCACGTGGCCGCTTCCTGGCTTAACAGCCGCCCCACAAGCCGCCGACGCGGCTCCTTCCGCCACAACACAGCCCGCCGCGCCGCAGCCCATCAAGCAGTTCGCTGGCCATGCCGCCCGGATCACGTCGCTCGTGCCCATCGATGCGAAGGCCTCGCGTCTCCTCTCAGGCAGCCACGACGGCACAGCACGGATCTGGGATGCCACCGGCGGCAATCAGGTGGGCAGTTACGACGACGGCGGCCCGATCACGGCAGTTGCCGTCCGGCCGGACGGCAAGCGGATCGCCACGGCCAGCGAGTTTGGCCGGGTGAAGCTCTGGAACGCCGAGAACAACCAGCTCATCACCGAGATCGCCGCGGAGCGGCCCGTGGCCGGCACCGTCAACCGACTGCGGGTCGCCGTCGACCTCGCCAAGCGCAGGGCACTCAATGCCAAGGCCGACCTCGCCCAGGTGATCAAGGACCGCGACGCCGAGCGTGAGGCCGTCTATGCCGCCGTGCTGGAGGTGGCCAAGACCGACGTCGAGGCCAAGAAGAAGACGGAGGCCGTGACGCAGCCCCGGGCCGACCACGCCAAAGCACAGGAGGCACTCGCGAAGCTGAAGGCGGAACTCGCCGCCGCGGAAGACGCGAAGAAGAAACTGGCCGAAGCCGCGGCCGCGCCGCCGGCCGAGTCTGCTCCGGCGGCCGCTGCCCCCGCACCGACCACCGAGGAAGAGAAGAAAAAAGCCGAAGAAGAGGTGAAGAAGGCAGAGGAGGCCATGAAGAAGGCCGCCGAAGCCAAGAAGAAGGCCGATGCCGAGGCCCTCAAGAAGGCCGAGGCCGCGGTCGCCGATCTCACCAACAAGGTCAAGGCCGCGGAGACGGAGGCGACGAAAGCTGAGGCCGCCGCAATGAAGGCCGACACCGAGAAGACGACTGCTGAACAGGCCCACGCCGCGGCCAAGGTAACCGTGACGCGGGCGCAGGAATCGACCCAGAAGGCGGAGCAGAAAATCCCGCCGGTGCGGGCCGACTACGAGACGCTCAAGCTGGCCGAAAAGACCGCGGTGGACGAACTCGCCATGGCCGAACGGGTGGTCGAGGTCCGCGGCAAGCGGATCAAGGATCTGGAGAGCCGCAGGTCGTCCGCCGAGAAGCTCGTCCGCGAGACGGCCGCACAGCTCAAGGCGACGGCGGTGGCCGAGAAGGCCGAAAAGAAGGATGCCGATGCGGCGGCGGCGCAGGCGGCGATCGAGGCGCAGCAGGCCGCAGCGAAGGCGTTTGCAGACGCCAATGCCGCCCTGGAAGCGGCCAATGAATCCGCGATGGACGCCGAGATGAAGGCGATGACGCTCGTGCAGCAGACCACCGACATGAAGGGCATGGCCGAACGCAACGCGACCGAGGTGGAGGAGCAGGTGAAGGCCGCGACCACGGCCCAGGATGCCGCCGCCAAGGCGCTCACCGCCGCCGAGGAGAAGCTCAAGCAGGCAAAGGACGATAATGCGAAGACGCTCGCCGCCGCGGAGGTGACCAACGCCACCGAGAAGAAACGCGCCGCCGACACGGAGGTGGCCGAAGCGACCGCTCGCAAGACGGCGGCTGCCACCACGAAGACCACCGCCGAGCAGCAGGTGGTCGCGGTCGAGGCTCAGGCCGGCCAGCTCCGTGAGGCCGCGAAGCAGGCGCTGGCGGCTGCGACGACCAAGCTGGGCGAAGTTACCGGCAAGGTGCAGTCGGCCGACGCCGCCGCCGGGAGCGGACAGGCCCGGATGGAGACGGCCATGCACCAGCGGATCCGCGCCAGCCTGGCCATGGCCGAACAGCGGCGACCGGTCCGCACCCTGGCCTTCTCTCCCGATGGCATCCAGGCCGCCATGGCCGGCGACGACGGCGAAATCCGGCTCTTCTCGAGCGAGTCAGGCCAGCTGCTCGACCCCATCACAGGCCAGGGCGGCGGCGTGATCGCCGCCACGTTCGTCGGCACCGGTCGGCTGCTCTCGGTGGCCGCCAACAAGTCGCTCGTCGTCTGGAACACGCTCGCACCGTGGGTTCTGGAACGCCGCCTGGGCGCGATCGATTCCCCGCAGGTGTTCGTCGACCGTGTCACCGCGCTCGACTTCAGCCCCGATGGCCGCCTGCTGGCCACCGGCGGCGGTGTGCCCTCGCGGAGCGGCGAACTCAAGATCTGGGACGTCGAGACGGGCAGCCTTGCCCGCGAGATCACCGAGCCGCACTCAGACGCCGTCTTATGCCTGCAGTTCTCCCCTGATGGACGACAGGTCGCGTCCGGAGCGGCCGACCGGTTCACGAAGGTGTTTGATGTCGAGACAGGGAAGTTCGTGAAGTCGTTCGAGGGACATGGCCAGCATGTGCTCGGGGTCAGCTGGCGGGCCGACG
>JBIIOL010000302.1:0-4870 GCA_044336965.1 Pirellulales bacterium
GGAGCTGCCCTTCCTGCCGACGGCGCTCGGCCGCGACCTGCTCACGAAATACACGATCGGGATCGAGGGCTCGCTGATCATGCTGGCGGCCGGGGCGATCATGGGGCTGCGGGTGGCGGCGTCGATGCTCATCGGCTCGATCGTCTGCTTCGGCATCATCGGTCCGATCCTCGTTGAGCGGGGGATCGTACAGCCTGGCTACAAGGGGATCGTGTCGTGGGTGCTCTGGCCGGCGACGGCGATGATGGTCACGAGCGGGCTCTTGTCGTTCGCACTCAAATGGAAGACGGTGCTGCGGGCGTTTGGCGGCCTGTCGGGCAGCCTCGCGGGCCTCTTCGGTGGCGGGCGGCCTCATGAGCGGATCGACGACGAACTGGCGCACATCGAGGTGCCGGCGTCGTGGTTCGTGGTTGGCGTGGGCCTCGCAGGCACCGCCTGCGTCGTACTCGGCCATTTTCTTTTTGGCATCACCTGGTGGATGGGGATCCTGGCGGTGCTGGTGACGTTTCTGCTCTCGATCGTGGCGGCGCGGGCGACAGGCGAGACCGACATCACGCCGATTGGCGCGATGGGCAAGATCACGCAGCTGCTCTATGGCGTGATCGCACCGTCGAACATCACGACCAACCTGATGACGGCCTGCATCACGTCGGGAGCCGCCTCGCACGCGGCCGACCTGCTCACGGATTTGAAGAGCGGCTACCTGCTCGGCGGCAATCCGCGGAAGCAGACGATCTCGCAATTGTTCGGCGTGGTGGCAGGCACGCTGATTTCGGTGCCAGCCTACATCTTCGTGGTGCAGAGCAATCCTGGCAGGCTCGGTTCGGCGGAATTGCCGGCACCGGCGGCGAAGGTCTGGGAGGGGGTGGCGAGACTGCTCGCGCAGGGGCTGCATGCGTTGCCGAAGGGCGCGATTGTCGCGATCGTCGTCGGCGCCGTACTCGGCGTGGTACTCACGCTTCTGGAAGAGTTTGCGCCGAAAAAATGGAAACCGTGGATACCCTCGACGACGGGGCTGGGGATCGCGGGAGTGATTCCGGCCTTCAACTCGATCGCGATGTTCGTGGGGGCGCTTGTCGCGTGGCTCGTGTCGCGGGCATCGCCGAAGGCTGGCGAGACCTACACGGTGCCGGTGTCGAGCGGGCTGATCGCTGGTGAATCGCTGATGGGCGTGGCGATCATCCTCACGCTCGAGATCATGAAGGCCGCGGGCCTCTGGGCGGGGTGACGTCACTGCTTCCGCACAGCGTTTCACCCCGGCACGATCATCCCCTTTGGAAACGCGAGCCATGCGCCAGCGTCGGCGATCAGGCGGCGGGTGTCGGGGCTAGCCCGGTAGCCGAAGAAGAGCGGGTGGATGTCGGCGGGGTCGAGCTTTTCGTCGCGAGCCAGTTGTGGCCGCACCCGTTCGAAGACCTCGATGAATTCGCGGACTTCGTGGCTGGTGATATTGGTCTTCACCTCGCAGAGCACGGCGGCGGGGCGGCCGTCGATTGTGCCGCGGCAGACGATGTCGATCTCGTTGCCGCGGTCGTCGGCGTAGATCGTCTCTGGCACCGACGAATCGGTCACAAACCCGCAGTGTTCGGCGAGAATCTTGGGGATCCGCTCCATCGCGTAGGCTTCGAGTCCGTGGCCGACCGACCGAGCCAGTCCACCGAGCTGCTTGTGGACGTCTTTCATCGTCCAGGTCAGCTCCTTCTGGGCCACGAACAGTTCATGAACCTCGCCCTCAGTCCGCTGCTGCGCCAAGGTGAGTTGCTTCATCTGCTCTTCCGTCCGTTGCTGCGCCACGACCAGCTGCTTCATCTGTTCTTCCGTCCGCTCTTGCGCGTCAGCAAGCCGGTTCATCCTGTCCTCCGTCCGCTCTTGCGCGTCAGCAAGCCGGTTCATCCTGTCCTCCGTCCGCTCCTGCGCGTCGGCCAGCCGATTCATCCGCTCTTCCGTCCGCTCCTGCGCGTCGGCCAGCCGCCCGACCGTGGCGGTGAGCTCTGAAAAGTCTTCTCGACGCACGAGATCGGCCTCGATCTGCACGGTCGCCTCCGCGAGCACTCTCGCCTGATGGTCATCAAACGCCTGCCGATAGTGCTGCAACATGCCTGCGATACTGACCATTTTTATTCTCCTTTCAGCGGATTCGTCTCGTGCGGGGTCGCGTTTGGCCGCGGACCGGAATGCCAGAGGAAGTGAACGCAAGTATACGTACCCTCTCGGCGGCCGTCAACCTCGGGCATGCGTGTCGCCAGCATGCCGGCCGCCCGATGGATTTTACCGTCAGATGCACTCGCGCTGCATTCCTGCGATACTAGTGACGGGCTCAGGAAAACCAGACTGAAATGACCGCCACGAGCATGGCATCTGCCGCGGCAGATGCCACCGAGAGGAACGGAGTGCGCGCCGAGGTGGCAACCGCGGGACGCCGTGACGCATAGCTCGCTTCCATCGCTCCTGCGGCGGCTCTGGTCCCATCTCCCGGGCAAGCGTCGCTATCAACTCGTAGCTGTCTTCGCCTCGATGTTGGCAAGCGGCCTCGCCGAGATCGTGAGCCTCGCAGCCGTTGTGCCGTTTCTGACGGTGCTTGCCGACCCCGAGCGGCTCTGGCGGCAGCCGTGGATCCGGTCGATTGCCGAGTCTCGCGGACTCACGGATCCCAACCAGTTGCTCTTGCCGGTCACGCTTCTCTTCGCAGCCTCCGCGATCGCGGCCGGCGTGATCCGCATCGTGAATCTCTGGCTCTCCGGCCGCGTGGCCGCGGGCACCGGCAGCGACCTCTCGCAGGAGGTCTACCGTCGCACGCTCTACCAACCCTACGCCGTCCACCTGGCCCGCAACTCGGCCACGATCACGACGGCCGTCATCTCTCACGTGGATGGCCTGATCCACGGCGTGATCAATCCGTTGCTGCTGGTGGCGGTGAACGTGGTCGTGATCGGGGCGATCACGATCGGCCTCGTGATCATCGAACCGTGGGTAGCGTTTCTCGCCGTGCTCGCATTCGGAGGCTCGTATCTCGCGATATCGACAGCCACCAAGACGTCGCTGGTCATCAACAGCCGCCAACAGGCGGCGAGCAATAAGGCACTCGTGCAAAACGTCCAAGAGGGCTTGGGCGCCATCCGTGACGTGCTCCTCGATCGTTCGCAACCGTATTATCTCGCCCGCTACCGCGACGCCGACTGGGCGATCCGGCAACTGCGAGCCAGGGCAGACCTGCTCGGCGTCTTTCCGCGGTTCGTGATCGAGGCGGCCGGCATGGCGGGGGTTGCAGGCCTCGCCTATGTGCTCGTGAGGCGACAGGGAGGTGTCGCGACGGCGCTCCCCGTGCTTGGAGCCCTCGCTCTTGGCGCTCAGCGGCTTCTGCCCGCGCTCCAGCAGACCTACTTCTCGTTCAGTCAGATGCAAAACCACAAGGCAGGCCTCGAGACCGTGCTCGACCTGCTTGACCAGCCGGCCCCCGACTGCGACCGGCCGCGATCGGCCGCGGCTCCGTTCGGGGAGTCGATCACGCTCGACGGCGTGTCGTTTCGCTACCAACCCGATCTGCCGCCCGTCCTCCGCGACGTGTCGTTCGTGATCCGCCGCGGTGAACGCGTGGCGCTGGTCGGCCCGACCGGAAGCGGCAAGAGCACGCTGGCCGACATCCTGATGGGTCTGTTGCAACCGACGGACGGACGGCTTTTGATCGACGGCCGCGACGTCGGCCCCGAGGCGTGGCAGGCGAATATCGCGCATGTGCCGCAGAGCATCTTCCTGGCAGACACTTCGATCGCAGAGAACATCGCGCTGGGGATTCCGGCAGCCGAGGTTGACAAGGCCCGTCTCGAGACCGCCGCCCGGCAGGCTCAGATCGCCGACTTCATCGGGTCGCTTCCTCAGGGCTACGCAACGATGGTGGGAGAGCGCGGCGTACGGCTCTCCGGCGGGCAGCGGCAACGGATCGGCATCGCAAGGGCCCTCTACAAGCAGGCGCCCGTGCTCGTCTTTGATGAGGCAACGAGCGCCCTCGACGACGCCACCGAACGGGCACTCATGGAAACGCTTGATGGGCTTTCCCGTGAACTCACAATCATCTTGATCGCACATCGGCTCTCGACGACGACCTACTGCGACCGCGTGGTCACCGTCTCGGGCGGGTCGCTCCACGAAGCTTCCCCCATTACCGGAACCACCGTCGCATGAAATTCTCCTCATGAAAGCTGTCATCCTCGCCGGTGGCCTCGGCACACGCCTTGCCGAAGAAACCCACCTCAAGCCCAAGCCCATGGTGGAGATCGGCGGTCGGCCGATCCTCTGGCACATTATGAAGCTCTACTCCGCCCACGGCGTGAACGACTTCGTGATTTGCTGCGGCTACAAGGGCTACATGATCAAGGAGTACTTCGCGAACTATTTTCTCCACATGTCGGACGTGACGTTCGATATGGCCTACAACACGATGACCGTCCACGAGCGGAAGGCGGAGCCTTGGAAAGTGACGCTCGTCGATACCGGCGAGGACACGCTCACAGGCGGCCGACTCAAACGCGTCGCGGACTACATCAAGAGCGATGATTGTTTCTGCTTCACCTACGGCGACGGCTTGGCTGACGTCGACATCACGAAGCTGATTTCGTTCCACCGCAGTCACGGCAAGATCGCGACCGTCACGGCGGTCGCCCCGCCGGGGCGGTATGGAGCACTCGACATCACCGGCACCTCCGTCACCGGCTTCACGGAAAAGCCTCGCGGCGACGGCGGGCGGATCAATGGTGGTTTCTTCGTCTTGTCGCCGAAGGTGCTCGATTCGATCGTGGATGACGAAAGCAGTTTCGAAAGCCAGACGGTGCCGCATCTCGCGGCGCAGGGCCAACTCGCCGCGTACGATCACACT
>JBIIOL010000303.1:0-4862 GCA_044336965.1 Pirellulales bacterium
CGTTGAGTTCCGCCGGATGACGGGTCTGCGTGCCGAGATACGCGCCCTGATCCACGTTGGGCATGCCGATGTAATACTCGTGATATTTCAGCCAGCCAGCGCCCAGCGAATCGTTCGCGAGGTCGGCGTCGTTCTCGCCTTTCTTGTCGAAGCCGAAGTCGCGGGGATTCGGCGCACCGGGAATGCGGGCCCATTCGCGGCGGAAGCGGGAGTCGTTCTTCGTCTCCGCTTTGATCGTGGCGACGATGTCCGCGTTTTCGGGAAGCGCTGCCGCCTCTTCCACGGCCTTCACCCATTTCTGCGCCCGCTCCTTGGCGTCGATCTGGTACTTCACGAAGTCTCGCACCTTGGGCGTCGTGGTCTCGCCTTCGTAGCGCATCGTTTTCTCGACGGCCGCGGCGGCCTGCCGCTCAAAGGCTTCCGTCAAAGCCTCAAGCCCGAGGGCCTGATACTGTTCGAGCTGGTTACTTGACATGAACAGGTTCGCCCCCGCCGTATCGAAGCCCTCGGAGGCCGTGTCGGGCGGGAGCTCGCTCACATTGATCTCCACGCCGAGCAGTTCGCGGAGCGTGTTGCGGTATTCGCGCCGGTTCAGCCGACGCATGGTGATCACACCCTGCTGATCACCCAGGCTCTTCCGAGCCGCGACCATCACGTGCGACAGATCGTCCAGGAAATTCGTCTTCGCCACGCCTTCCGGCTGCTTTTCGTCGTCGGGCGGCATGGAGCCCGAATTCAACTGGTTGAGCACCTTCTGCCAGCGTTCCGCCGTTTCGAGCGTGGTGATGGTGAACGGCAGATCGTCCACGCGGAAGCTGCCCTCCTGCTTCTGCTCGTTGTGGCATTTGCCGCAGTGGTCTTTGAGCAGGGCTTGGTGCTGCGAAGGCATGGCCACGACCGGAGCCTCCTCGGCGGCGAGGGCGACAGCGTGCGCCAGCAGCAGGGCGGCGATGGATGAGCAGATGTGTTTCGTGCGAGTCATGCGAATCATGGGCATATGGTCGGGAACAGCCTGGGTAGAAAGGGCAGCCATCATGGCAACGGCGGCCGGTGCGTGAGCACGATGCGAATATCATCGACAAACAGTCCCGTGAACTCGCGGGGCTGCGGTGCTCGCGGGCCATTCGGTTCGAATAAGGATAGATGCACGAGAAGGAATCGGGTACCAGGAGGCAGTCGCAACTCGCCGCGGAGCGACCCCCATGCATTGCGACTCGCTTCGATCCTGGCATTTCGAACCGAGGTCGCAAGGATGGTCATGCGTGCACGATCGGTTAATTCCATGAAATCCCGACGCTCGTCGGGCGTCGGCAGGGCATCCAGGGCATGCATCGAGATGCCGCAGGAAGCAGGGCCCGGAACGCCTTCAGGCAGGGAGAGAAAGCGGGTCTCCACGGAGACGCAGGCATCTCCACGGGCCACGTCGCATTCAGGGCCGCTCACGTCGATGATGCGGAAAAGGTCTCCGATCAAGCCATCGCGCGTTGGCTTGCCCTCGTAGTCCGATCGCAGGAATCGCAGCATCTTCTTGCCGACCGCCGGCTTCACGCCTCGATACTCGCCCACGACCTGCGAGTAATCGCCGCTCCAGTGACCTGCCTCGACAGGAATGCCCGTCGCCAGCGGCGGCGGACCCGACTCGAAGCCCTCCTGCAGCAGGGTGACCACCTTGCCGGCATACGGCCCGACATACCCCAATACCACCGAGGCACCGAACAGGCCGATGAACAATCCCGCCGCCACCGCTGCGAGTTGACGCCAGGAGAACCACGACACGCCCGTTGGTCGCGGCGTGCTCTCGACGGCGGGTTTCATCTCCGCCAGGGAGCACTCGTTGTCGTGATAGAGAAACCACAACTGGCGGGCCTCGGCGCTCGATCTCAGCACTGCAGCGAGTTCCTGCGACTCGGCGTCGCTGAGTTCGTCGTTGAGCGCGGCATTGAAAAGCCGGTGCCAATCGCGGTGATCGGGTGGATTGGTCATGCAGCGCGATGGAGGAAGCGGCGTTTTGTGTGGATCGGTCGTCTCAATAAAGTATGTACGCTCGCCACCGCCACTTCCCGAAATTTCCCGGGAGGCCGTGGGGGCGGTACGGAGGGCTGGCTCGGGACACGTTTGACAAGAAGCCCCGGACGGAAGTCCGGGGACACCGGGATGGTGGACGAGCCCGGTCAGCTACGGCTGCTTTGCGCTTCGCGACTCGATCAGGTAGCGGAGCAGATGCGGGAGGTTTTCTTCGCCGATCTGGTCGACCACGTTGGAGGGCATCGGCGATAGCGTGGAGATGACCGTTTCGTCGATGTCGGCGGCGGCGATCCGTACCTCCTGCCCGGTCGTATCGGCGAGGACGAGATCCGCCCCCTCATCGCGCAGCTTGAGCCCCGACACCACGCGGCCAGTAGTCGTCGTGACGGTCGTGGTACGGAACGCCTCGTCGACGTTGCGGTTGGGATCGAGGATGTCTTCCAGCAGGCGGTCGATGCCGCGTTGGCCCACGCCGTCGAGCTGCGGTCCGATCTTGCCCCCCTCGCCACCGAGGCGGTGGCAGTTCGCGCATACCTTGCGGAAGAAGGCCGCACCGTTCTCGGCTGACGGTGCCGTCGTGCCATACCCGGTGGCCACGCGACCCATGAGCTGCTTGAGCGCATCGTCCGACGACGGCAGCCCACGGGTGAGCTCCGCGATCCGCTCGTCGACATCGGGCACCGTTGAGGCCTTCAGCCGCTCGATCACGGGCTTGTCCTGAAGCAGTCGAGGCGACGCCTTTCCGGAGGCAGCGAGCGAGAGGAGTGTTTCGGCGCCCTCCGGGGTCGATGCAAGCGCCACCGCCAGCGGCTGCGCGAGTGACGCCGGCGCAGTGGCCATCGCACGGGCGAGCGCGTCGCGGGCCGACAGTGTGCCCTCCGATCCCAGTTGCCGCGCGACCGTCTGCCGCACGGCAACTGTCTCGGATCCATCGAGCACGATGGCCTCGAGCGCCGAGCAGGCCCGCGGCCGATCGAGGGTCGCCGCGGTCGAGGCGGCGAGCTTCCGCACGTCGAGCGGTGTCTGCGGATCGGCGAGCAGGCGAAAGACGGCATCGGCAAGCGGCGACAGCGAGAGCTGATCGGCCACGGTGAGTGCCAGCGACAACGTGCCTGGGGTCGGCGTTGAAGCGGATGGTGTGGCGAGAATGCGGGTCGCGACCGCCGCGGCCCACTTGCCGAGTTCGTCGGTAGCCGAAAGCTTCCGGCTGCGGCGGGTCAGGCCATCGAAGAGCGACTGGAAGGCGCTGGTCTCGCCAACCGGATCATTTGCGTGAGTCTGCCGGGCATACTTCACGGCCTCCTCGATCCGCTCATCGCCACAGTGCTGGCCGACGTTCGCGAGACAGCGGGCCGTGAGGTCCTGCGGCACCTCGTGGCTGCGGACGTATCCAAAGGTGAACCAGGCCAGAGAGTCGTCGGGCACGGCAGTGGCCACATCGATCAGCCGCACCGACTCGGCAGCATCGAGCGAGAGCCCGGCGAGGTTTTCGGGGGAGGCGACGCGGAGCTGATTCCGCAGGGCGATGCGGAGGGCATGAAGCAGCTGCGTGTCGTTGTCGGGGACGCTGGCCACGGCGCGGAGCAGGGGGGCGATCGAGACGAGCTCGGGATGCTCGCCGAGCGCCGTCGCGGCGGCCCGACGGACGAACGGATCGGCATCGTCGAGCCTCGCGCGGATGAGAGCGCCGCGGCCTGTATCCCAGCCGGGCATCGCGGCGAGAGCCTTCACGAGGTGGACGCGGACAAGCCGCGAGGGATCGTTCGCGAGCCTCGCTGCCATGCCGCCATCGAGCTGTCCGAGCCTTGCCAGGCCGTGCACGGCGAGGGCCCGTTGGTGCACTCCGTCGTCGGTCACGGGGCCTTCGAGCGACCGCTTGAGAAGGGAAGCGATCGTGCTGTTGGCCTGCGGGTCGCGTTGTGCCCGCGGAATGACCAGGTCGAATGCCAGCCGCCGCACGGTCTGGTTGGCATCGCCGAGACGGGCGACGAGTTGCTCGTTATCGAGCAGCGTCAGGTTGGGCGGAGCCGTCGCCGGCGGGGCGGCGGCGTCTCCCTTCCAGACGATCCGCCAGATGCGGCCACGGTGCCGGTCGCGTCGGGGGTGCTTCAGGTCGACCTCGTAGTGGCCGATGATGCAGTTGTAGAAGTCGGCGACGTAGAGACCGCCGTCAGGACCCATCTGGAGATCCACGGGGCGAAACCACCAGTCGTCGCAGGTGAGGAAATCGGTCGGCTTCTCGACCCACGGAGACGAGCCCCGCCACTCGACGACGTCGCGGTGAATGGTGTTGGTGATCACGTTGCCCACGAACATCGAGCCTTGGTAGTCGCGAGGAAAGCCCGCGGATTCACTGACGGCCACGCCAGCAATTCCGGTCGAACCATGGTCGTTGCCGGTCGTGAGCGGCGCGAAGCCGAGGCCGTCGTGCTGCTTGCCGAAACTGTCGTAATACCCGCCGCGGAGGACCAGCGTGAGCGGCTTCGAATGGCAGTCGGCGGTGAACTGGTTGCCGAGCGAGTCGAAGCACATGCCGAACGGGTTGACCTGCCCCCACGACACCTGCTCGATGGCTGAGCCGTTGGGCCGGAAGCGATAGGTGTTGCCGGAGTTCATCTCGAGGACGACGGGCCCCTCGCCGCGAAGCTTCACCTTGGAGGTGTTTCGGAATCCGTGGCAGGCGTAGACCCAGCCGTCGGGCGCGAGACGGAAGGCGTTTTGGTCGCCGTGGGTGTCGACGACATCGAACGGGCCGTAGAGCACCTCGCGGCGGTCAGCTTTTCCGTCGCCGTCCGTGTCGGTGAGCTTCCAGATGTTGGGGATCGACCAGACGAGCA
>JBIIOL010000019.1:0-15875 GCA_044336965.1 Pirellulales bacterium
GTGCGATGAGCAGCCGCCGAATCAGCTTGATTGTCCGTCGATTTTTGACTGTTATTCCGCATTCGATCCGCGGTATTGGAGTTTTTTCGTGGCCGGTCCGACACAAGAAATCATCAGGATTCGCATGGAGGCGTACGACCACGTGGTGCTCGACCAGAGTGCCGCGGAGATCGTCGACACCGCGAAGCGGACGAACTCAGAGGTGCATGGCCCGATTCCGCTCCCCACGCGGATCGAGCGTTATACGGTGCTCTCGAGTCCGCACATCGACAAGAAAGCAAGGCAGCAGTACGAGATTCGCACGCACAAGAGGGTGATCGATATCGTCCAGGCTACGGCCAAGACGATCGAGGCACTCAACAAACTGAGCCTGCCCGCCGGCGTTGATATCAAAATCAAGGCCTCGTCGCGATAGTTGCGGCAGGGTTGGTTGTATTGGGTTTCTGTTCACCGTTCAGCACTTTCACAACACACTTTTAGGAGCGCACGACACGGCATGCTTGGAAGGCGTTGTGGGTAAGGCCAGGGGCGATTTGCTCTGGTGCTCCCGCAGCCAACGGCTTCGAGCGTGATCGCGAGATGGAATCAGCGCCAGCAGCAGCAATGCTTCTGGTTGCACGGGATGCTGTCTCGATGGCGATGCATATGGCTGCAGAAAAAAAGGCTGACTCCGCAGGTCGGAAGGGCCTCCTTGGCCGCAAGGTCGGGATGACGCAGGTGTTTGACGCCAACGGCGCTGTGGTGCCGGTCACCGTGATTGAAGCTGGTCCGTGTGCGGTGACCCAGGTGCGTTCGGTCGAGCGGGACGGTTATGCGGCCGTTCAGGTTGGCTTTCTCGACAAGCCCCGCCGGCTGGCTAGTCGGTCTGTTCGCGGCCATGTCGCCAAGCTCGATAGCCGCCGTGCGAAGCGGTCTGCCGAGGCCGGGGTGACGGCTGTTGTCAAGGCCGATTGTGAGCCGAAGCGTTTTGTGCGGGAGCTTCGCGGTGACTACCCCGGCGTCGAGGTTGGTGGTGTCCTGACCGTCGGGCTGTTTGAGGGTGTGGACTTTGTTGACATCGTGGGCACGACCAAAGGTCGTGGTACGGCCGGTGTCATGAAGCGGCACGGATTCAGCGGCCAGCGGGCCAGTCACGGCGTGAAGAAGGTGCATCGCCACCAGGGCGGTACGGGCATGAACACCTCGCCTGGTCGTGTCTTCAAGGGCAAGCGGATGGCCGGTCGGTTCGGCAACGAACGATCCACCATGCGGAACGTCAAGTTGGTGAGAATCGACCTCGAAAATAATCTCCTGCTCGTTCGGGGGGCGGTCCCGGGCCCCAATGGCGGATACGTGGTGGTGCGGCAGACCAACAAGGTCAAGCGTCGCGGTGGGCCGGCTCCCGCTGGTGGCGCCAAGAAGAAGGCGGGTGCCAAGTGAATCTTGCCGTATATGACATTTCCGGGAAGAAGGTCGGCTCTTACGAGATCGATCCGGCTGAGTTGGCTCCCGCTGTAAATAAACAGTTGCTTCATGATGCCGTGGTGATGTACCAGGCCAATCAGCGGCAGGGCACGTTTCGTACCAAGAATCGCGGCGAGGTTGCCGGCTCCACGAAGAAGCTCTATCGCCAGAAGGGCACGGGCAATGCCCGTGCTGGTGCGCGACGCAGCGGTACTCGTCGGGGTGGTGGCCACATCTTCGCGAAGCGTCCTCGCGACTTCGGCTGGCGGATGCCAAAGAAGGCGTTGCGTGCGGCCACGCGAATGGCGCTCGCTGCCCGGCTGGCCGACGACGAGGTGAAACTCGTCAGCGGTCTCGAGCTTGGCTCGCCCAAGACGGCTGTCGTCGCGAAACTGCTCAAGTCTCTCGGGATCGCAGAGAAGACCGTGCTGGTCGCTCCGGCGAAGCATGACGACATGCTTTGGAAGAGTGCCCGCAATATCGAGGGTGTGTCGGTGTCGCCGGTTGGCGATCTCAATGCGTGGTCGTTGCTGCAGCCTCGTGCCGTGTTGATGACCACCGAGGCCATCGATGCGTTCCGGGCCTCGGTCGCCAAGGTGGTGGCCGAAAAGACGGCGGCCGCTGGCAAAAAGCCTGCTGCTCGGCGTGGGGCGGCAAAGGCGGAAAAGCCGGCAGCTCCGAAGGCTGCCGGTGCTCGCAAGCCCGCCAAGCGGGTGGCGAAGAAGGAGAAATAAGTCATGGCCGTACCAGTCCCTCCACCTCCGGCATTCACTCCGCGGCTCGCTCCGCATCACGTGATTCTTCGTCCCTTGGTGACGGAGAAGGGGATGCATCGTGCCACGCGATACAACGCCTACACGTTCGAGGTGGTGACCGAGGCCACGAAGGCCGACATTCGCCGCGCCGTCGAGGAGTTGTTTAACGTCAAGGTGGAGAAGGTCGCCGTTCAGAATCGCGTCGGCAAGATGCGTCGCAGTCGCATGCGGCGGACCAGCACCAAGGCCTGGAAGAAGGCGGTTGTCACGCTGAAGCCAGATTTCAAGATCAATTTGTTCTGAAGGCAGACGTACTCCCATGGGTATTCGCACCTACAATCCGACCAGTCCCGGCCGTCGCAATGCGAGCGTGTCCGACTTCGCCGAGCTCACGCCCGGCGCGGTGGCGCCCAAGCAGCTTCGTCTTCGGAAGAAGAAGAAGGGTGGTCGCAACAATCAGGGCAAGATCACCTCGCGGCACCGCGGCGGTGGTCACATGCAGCACTACCGGCTGATCGACTTCCGTCGCAACAAGGACGGCGTTCCTGGTAAGGTGGAGTCGATTCAATACGACCCCAACCGCACCTGTCGCATCGCCCTGGTCCACTATGCCGACGGCGAGAAGCGGTTCATTCTCGCGCCGGAGGGGCTGAAGGTCGGTGCGAACGTGCAGAGTGGCGAGACTGCGGCACCGGAGGTGGGAAATTGCCTGCCGATGTCGGCGATTCCGCTGGGTATGCAGGTTCACAACGTCGAACTGCAGGCAGGCCGCGGTGGCCGCCTCTGTCGTTCGGCCGGGTCGTCTGCCGTGCTTGTGGCTCGCGAGGCCCAGTGGGCGCAGTTGACGCTGCCGTCGGGCGAAATTCGTCGCGTGCCGGCCGCATGCCGCGCGACCATCGGCGCAATCGGCAACTCCGAGCACATGAACGTGGTCCTGGGCAAGGCTGGTCGCAAGCGTTGGATGGGCATCCGTCCGACGGTTCGCGGCACTGCCATGAACCCGATCGATCATCCTCACGGTGGTGGTGAAGGTCGCACCAAGGGTGGTCGTCATCCGGTGAGTCCGACGGGCAAGAGTGCGAAGGGCGGCGGGACGCGGAAGCCTCGCAAGCCATCGGGCTCGGCGATTCTGCGGCGGCGTAAGAGTCGACGGTATGGGCAGTTGAAACTCAGGTAGGCATCGGCACGGGAGCCGTCAGCGCCAGGCTGACGGCCGTCACAGCACCAATCACGATGGAATTCGGCAATCATGGGTCGTAGTGCAAAAAAGGGCCCCTACATCGATCCTCGAGTCTTCGAGAAGGTGGAGGCCCAGCTTTCTTCCGGCAAGCGGGATCCGATCAAGACCTGGTCGCGGTCGTGCACGATCGTGCCGGAGTTCATCGGGCTGACGTTCATGGTTCACAACGGCAAGCAGCATTTGAAGGTTTTTGTCACCGAGGACATGGTCGGGCACAAGCTCGGCGAGTTTTCGCCGACGCGGACGTTCCGCGGCCACGGCGGTAAGGTGAAGGAAGCATCGGCCCCCGGCGCGGCCAAGTGACCACGAGCCGACACAGGTGATTCATGCCATACACAGCCACACATAAATACGCACGCATCAGTCCTCGCAAGGTTCGGCATCTCGCCAATCTCGTGCGGGGCAAGTTTGCCGACGAGGCGTTGGACATCCTCCGCTTTCAACCGCATCGCGGCGCCCGCATGCTGGAGAAGGTGATCAAGAGCGCCCTCGGCAACGCGGAGCACAAGCAGGCAGCCGGTCTCGATGACCTGGTCGTCGTGGATGCCCGCATCGATCCGGGCCCCATGTTCAAGCGGATCCGTCCGCGGGCTCGTGGTATGGCTTTTGGCGTGAAGCGACGGATGTCGCACATCAAGGTCGCGCTCGACGCGCGGGTGGTCGAGGCGGCAGAGTAAGTAGCAAGACACGAACCAGTCACAAGCGTATCCATTCACAGTAGGCGAGTCACATGGGCCAGAAAGTCAATCCAGTCGGGTTCCGGACCGGTATCACCGAGCCGTGGAAGAGCCGTTGGTATGCCGCCAAGAAGGATTTTCGCGAGCTGCTGCTCGAGGATTTCAAGGTCCGTCGCTATTTGAAGACGAAGCATCGCGCCGCGGCGATTCCGAAAGTGGAGATCGAGCGGACGCGAGACGAAGTGAAGGTGATCGTGCATTCGGCGCGTCCCGGTGTGATCCTCGGCCGCAAGGGCCAGGAAGCGGACCGCCTGCAGGAGGAATTGCAGGAACTGCTCGGACGCAGGGTGAATCTCAAGGTCGAAGAGGTGAGCAGGCCCGAGATTCAGGCACAGCTGATTGCGGAGGATATCGCGGACCAGCTCACCAAGCGGGCCGCTTTCCGGCGAACGCTCAAGCGTGCGCTGGACACCACGATGGATGCTGGTGCGAAGGGCGTAAAAATTCAATTGTCAGGGCGGCTCGGTGGTGCGGAGATGTCGCGGTGCGAGAAGGCGATGGCAGGTTCGGTGCCGCTCTCCACGCTACGGGCCAAGATCGATTACGGATTCTGCGAAGCTCCCACGGCGCAGGGGCACATCGGAGTGCAAGTGTGGGTGAACCAAGGCATGTACGAGGAGAGCGGCGATGGCGCTGATGCCCAAGAGGGTCAAGCACCGAAAAAGCCAAAGAGGTCGTATAAGAGGTGACGCCTCCCGCGGCAACCGCGTCGTCTTCGGCGACTTCGGCCTCCAGGCCGAGCAGCCGGGGTGGCTGGCGGCTGCCACGATCGAGGCTGGTCGCATCGCGGCCCAGCAGTACCTCCGTACGGAGGGAAGGCTGTTCGTGCGCGTGTTCCCACACAAGTCGATCACATCGATCCCGCTCGAAACCCGAATGGGCAAGGGCAAGGGCGAGCCAGAGTTTTGGGCGGCTGTCATCAAGCCCGGCATGATTCTCTATGAGATCGGCGGGGTGACGGAAGACGCGGCGCGGCTGTGCCTCGCACGTCTGGCACACAAGATGCCACTGCGGGTGAGGTTCGTGAAGCGACGGGTCATGTAGGCCCAACAGGTCGGAACGATCAAACGGGAAAGAATCAACGGTCATGACGAAGGTACGAGAACTCAGGGACATGGGCGAGGAGCAGATTCGGCTCGTCTGGAAGGACGCCGCCGAATCGTTGTTCCGGCTGCGCATCCAGGCGCAGACGGAGAAGCTTGCATCGCCGTCCGAAGTGCGGAAGCATCGCCGGACCATCGCGAGGTGCCAGACCATTCTCACCCAGCGAGGCCTGCTCAAGAACGGTTCTGTCGCAGCCGTCATTCATCCGGCTGGGGTTCACGAAGAAAGCTCGCCGCAACACGAGAAGCATGCCAAGAAGCATCGTGCGAGTGGTCGTGCCAAGGTTCGGGAGCCGGGCAAGGACGGTGTTTCCAAGAAGCGTGAGTTCAAGAAGCGGACGCAGAGCGGAACCTAAGGCTGGAACACAACGGCGGTACCCGAGTCGGATCAACACCAAGCAACGTATACCCAGGTTACTGTTAGGAATCACTGAAGATGCCCAAACGAGTGGAAACAGGAACGGTCACGAGCGCCGCCGCGAGCAAGACGCGGCGGGTCGAGATCCCGCGTGTCGTGCGGCACGAGAAGTATGGCCGGATCCTGCATCGCCGTACCGTGTGCCACGTTCATGACGAGCAGGAAGAATCGCAGCCAGGCGATCTCGTGGAGATCATCGAGTGCCGGCCGCGGAGCCGTCTGAAGCGTTGGGAACTGGTGCGGGTCGTGACGAAGAGCACCGCCGTGGACGTTGCTTCCCTCCGGAGCGGAGCCAGGGCGACGCAACTTCGTGAGACGGCGGCCAAGGCTGAGGCGGCCGCCGCCACGGGCACGGCTCAGGCGAGCACGGAAGGACGGGCAGCAACATGATCCAGATGCAGACACGGCTCGTCGTGGCCGACAACACCGGCGCCAAGGAAGTCATGTGCTTCAAGGTGCTTGGAGGCAGCAAGAAGCGGACCGCGGGCCTGGGCGACATCATCGTTTGCAGCGTCAAGAGCGTGATCGCCGGGAGCGACGTGAAAAAGAAGGCCGTGGTCAAGGCCGTTGTTGTGCGGTGCAAGCGGCCGACGCGGCGCGAGGATGGCAGCTACGTCCGGTTCGACACGAATGCGTGCGTCATCATTGACAACGACAAGAATCCCAAGGGAACCCGCATCTTTGGTGCGGTGGCTCGCGAACTCCGGGACGCGAACTTCATGAAGATCGTCAGCCTTGCGAGTGAGGTGGTGTGATGTTGATCCATACGGGTGATATGGTCGAAGTGAGGACGGGCAATGCGCGTGGCACACGTGCCAAGGTGCTGTCTGTCCGTCCTGACGACGGCAAGGTTGTTGTCGAAGGCGTGAACCGCGTCTACCGGCACATGAAGCGCAGCCAGAAGAATCCGCAGGGCGGCCGTCTGAGCAGGGAGATGCCGATCAGCGTGTCGAACGTGCTCGTCGTCTGTGCAGCCTGCAGCAAGGCCACGCGGATTGGGCTGCGGGTGGCCGCTGACGGTTCCAAGGCCCGCGTGTGCAAGAAGTGCAAGGCGGACATCAGCGCGGTCCGGCCGGCTCGCGGCAAGAAGGCCGGCACCAAGTAAGGTTGAACAGCAGGACTTTCACAGGACTCCAACAGGATCGCGTCGATGGCAAAAAAGACGAAGGCAACTGAAGTGGCTGCACCGGCAGCGGCGGGAACGCCGCGGATGCTTGAGCACTACGTCAACGTGGTGCGGCCGCAGCTCGCCGAAGCGTTGAACCGCACAAACCCGCACGCCATCCCCAAGCTCGAGAAGATCGTTGTGAACATGGGCGTGGGTGTGGCTGTGACCGAGAAGAAGTACCTTGAAGAGGCCATCGGAGCGATGACGCAGGTCACCGGACAAAAGCCGATCGCCACGCTGTCCAAGGCGGCGGTGTCGGGCTTCAAACTTCGGGAAAATCTTCCGATCGGCTGCAAGGTCACGCTTCGTGGACGCCGGATGTACGAGTTCTTCGATCGGCTGGTGTCGTTGGCCCTGCCGCGAGTTCGTGACTTCCGTGGACTCTCCAACACCGCGTTTGACGGACACGGCAACTACAGCCTGGGCCTGTCGGAACAGATGGTGTTTCCGGAGATCAACCCGGACCGCTACACGCGGCCGCAGGGAATGCACATTACGATGGTGACGAGCGCCAAGACCGACGACAAAGCCAGGCAGTTTCTCGTCGCCATGGGAGTGCCGCTCAAAAAGGATGGAGAGGATGGCGGTGCCGCGGCGTAGCGGTATCGGAACCAGGTCGATACGAATCCAGAAACACATATGGCAAGCAAATCAAAGATCGCCGCTGCCAAGCGGCCGCCGAAGTTCTCCACCCGTCAGGTGCAGCGTTGCATGCTGTGTGGCCGGCCTCGTGCCGTCTACCGGAAATTTGGCATTTGTCGCATCTGTTTCCGGAAACTCGCCGATCAGGGCTGCATTCCGGGTGTCCGGAAGGCCAGTTGGTAGACCGGGCAAAGATGGTTTTGCGATCGCCTCGACCAGCAAACGATCAGGGCGAACGATCAGGTACAGAACGAACGATCCAGAACGAGTCTGAGGATTTCACAAGAGGGTTCCGCTGACATGATGACCGACCCCATCGCCGACATGCTCACCCGCATCCGCAACGCGGTGCGAGTCGAACGCGCCACCGTGGAACTTCCGAGTTCGAAGGTGAAGCGCGGCGTGGCTGACGTTTTGAAGCGAGAGGGTTTCATTTGGGATTGGAAAGAGGTGGAGTCCGCTCCCGTCTCGCAACTTCAACTGGAACTCAAGTACGGCCCCAACGGCGAGCGGCTGATTCGGCACATCCGGCGTGTGAGTTCTCCTGGCCGCCGGGTCTACAGCCGTTCGGCATTGCTGCGTCCTGTGCTCGGCGGATTGGGCATCTCGATCCTGTCGACTTCGAGCGGCGTGGTGAGTGATCGTGAGGCCAGACAGCGGAAACTCGGCGGCGAAGTGCTCTGTGAGTTGTGGTGATGGGAGTTGTGGTGATGGGAGTTGTGGTGATTTGACTTGTGGTGATGCAGCATGACGATGCCGGGTGCGGTCTGGTCCCGGCGCGAAGCTGACAATGAGCAATAAAAAGCTGACGACACGATACGAAGCAGTAGGCAAGTAGAAGAAAGGTCACAGGCGATGTCCCGCATCGGCAAGGCGCCAGTACAAATTCCGAAGGGTGTGAAGGTGGCGGTCAACGCCGGCAGCCTGACGGTTGAAGGACCGCTTGGCAAACTCGAGCACCGCGTCCACCCTGCCGTGGAGGTTGCGGTGGATCAGGCCGCGTCGGCCCTGACGGTCACACGTTCGAACGACAATCGGTTGGCCCGGAGCCTCCATGGTCTGACGCGGGCGCTTGTGGCCAACATGGTCGAAGGCGTCTCGAAAGGTTACGAAAAGAAGCTTGAGATCGTCGGCGTGGGATATCTGGCCGCGATTCAAAAGAACGTTCTGCAGCTGCGGGTCGGCTTTGCGAATGAACTGCAGGTCCCCATTCCGGCCGGTCTCACCGTGACCTGTCCGGATCAAACGCACATCAGTGTCAAAGGCATCGACAAGCAGCTCGTCGGCCAGTTTGCCGCCGAGGTCCGCGCACTGAGAAAGCCTGAGCCCTACAAGGGGAAGGGCATTCGGTACGAGGCCGAGCAGGTGCGTCGCAAGGCCGGCAAGGCCGTCACCAAGTAGCCAATTCCAACACGTATCTATCCGGGTTTCGCCACACGTCTTCCCCCACCCCTCATAGCCAGCACCACCTGCCATGGACCACGCCCGTTCGATTCTCCGCCAGCGTATCCGCCGCCGCCATCGCGTGCGTCGGTTCATCCGCGGCACGGCGGAGAGGCCCCGACTTTCTGTCTTTCGCGCCCACAAGCACATCTACGCCCAGATCATCGACGATGCTTCGGGCCGCACGCTCGCGTCGGCCAGCACGATGGACAAGCAACTTCGCGAAGCTGTCGGCTTCGGCGGCAACAAGGACGCCGCGGCGGCGATTGGGCGTACGGTCGCCGAGCGAGCCCAGGCTGCAGGTGTGAAGAAGGTCTGCTTTGACAGGGGCGAATTCCGGTATCACGGTCGTGTGGCGGCGCTGGCCGAAGCGGCCCGCGAGGCTGGCCTGGAGTTCTAGAGTCTCCAGATCCCAGTAGGGGTTTCACGTCGGCGGTATCACGGCATCCACAGAACCAAACAGAACGAACAACAGCCTTCCAACCGAGAGAGCCAATCGTGTCCACAGGTGGCAGCAGAGACAGGGATTCGAGAGACAGGGATTCCCGCGGCGGCGAGTTCGCTGAAAAAGTCGTGAAAGTGCGTCGTTGCGCCACGGTCGTAAAGGGCGGCCGCCGGTTCAGCTTCGCTGGCCTGGTCGTCGTCGGAAATGGCCGCGGCAAGGTGGGCTGTGGCTATGGCAAGGCGAACGAAGTGCCTCCTGCCGTCGAGAAGGCGATCAAGGACGGCATGAAAAACCTGATCGAGGTGCCGGTTGAGTCGGGCTCGATCCCCCATCGCGTGGAGGGCTTCAGCGGCACGGCGAAGGTGATCATGCTGCCCGCCAGTCCCGGTACCGGCATCATCGCAGGAGCTGCCGTTCGTGCTGTTTGTGAATCGGCGGGCATTCGTGACGTTCTGACGAAGGCTCACGGATCCACCAACCCGGTGAATCTCGTCAAGGCCGCTCTCGACGCACTCAAGCAACTCCGCACGCGTGCGGACGTTGAGCGGCTCAGGGGCGTGTCTCTCTCCTGAGCAGAAACCGAAAATTTTCAGGGCTGGAGGCCCGGGTGAGTACAAGCGGGCGGAGGCCCGCCAAGCCGGGCGGGCCAGATGGTCGGGCCTGGCGTGAACACAGCAAGCGAAAGAAAAGATCATGAAGCTCAACGATGTGAATAAGGGCGTCCACAAGAATCGCAAGCGGCTGCGGGTAGGCCGTGGTCCGGGCTCCGGCCGTGGCAGAACCGCTGGCCGCGGCAACAAGGGCCAGGGGCAGCTCGCCGGCTGGAGCGCTCCGGCGATCTTCGAGGGCGGTGGCACTCCGCTCATTCGGCGTATTCCCAAACGCGGCTTTCACAACCGCCACGGCAGGATCGTAACGGACGTCAACGTCGAGGATTTGGAAGAGCGGTTTGCCGCGGGCAGCGAAGTTTCTCCGGAAAGCCTGCGGACCGTCGGTCTCGCCAAGGGGATTTGGGATGAGGTGAAAATCCTCGGAAACGGGACGATCGCCAAGTCGCTCAAGGTCTCTGCCCACCACTTCAGTGCCCAGGCACGCGAAAAGATTCTGGCGGCTGGTGGAACGGTCACCGAGATTCCGGGGCCGGCGCCGGTCGTCAAGAACAAGCGAAACACAAAAGCGGGATCGCGGAAAAAGCCGGCCGCAGGGTAGGGTGGTGTGCCGGCGCCATCGAGTGCTGCCCGAATCCGTCCGAACCCAGAGGTTGAGGAGCCCTTCCCGTGCTTGAAAAGCTGCGCATCATCTTCACGATCCCTGAACTGCGGCAGAAGATTCTGCTCACGTTGGGGCTTCTTGCGATCTATCGCGTCGGCTGGCAGGTGCCCCTTCCGATCGTCGACCCCAAGGCGATGACCGCTTTTGCGGAGGAGTCGGGGGGCATCGGCGATCTGCTGCGTACGGTCGCAGTGTTCTCCGCGAGCCAACTCTCCCAGGCCACCATCTTCGGTCTGGGAATCATGCCGTACATCTCGGCTTCGATCATCTTCCAGCTTCTCTCCACGGTGTGGCCGCCACTCGAGCGGCTGTCCAAGGAGGGAGAGGCCGGCCGCAAGAAGATCAATGAGTACACCCGCTATGCGACCGTGCTGATCTGCCTCGTGCAGAGTTGGGCGTACGTCGCATTTCTCTCCTCCGCCCGGGTCGGGGACACGTCGCTGATCCAGTCGAGCTTCCTCGTGGATGGCCGATTGCCGCTGATCTGGCAGTTTGTGGCCGTGATGACCATGACGGCCGGCACGATCTTCCTGATGTGGTTGGGAGAGCAGATCGACGAGTTTGGGATTGGCAACGGGATCAGCCTTCTGATCATGGCGGGTATCCTGGCAGCCATGCCCAGCGCCCTGGTGCAACTCGGGAGCGATACGAACTGGGAACTGGGCGGTGGCGGTGGCAAGATGGGCGTGGAAACCATCCTCGTGCTGGCGGCGCTTTTTGTGGGCGTGGTAGCTGGTGTGGTATTCATGACCCAGGGGCAGCGGCGGATTCCCACGCAGAGCGCCAAGCATGTCCGCGGCAGGCGTGTGTATGGCGGGACGCGTCAGTACCTGCCGTTGCGGGTCAATCAGGCCGGCGTGATGCCGATCATCTTCGCCAGTTCGTTGCTCCTCTTTCCGCAGATGTTCTTCCAGTACCTGCACAACGCCTATCCTGGCAATACCGTGCTGGGCGCGCTCCACGACTCGTTCACACGCGGGCAGTCGTTCCTCTACAACGTGCTGTACGTCGTGCTGATCTACTTCTTCTGCTACTTCTGGACAGCGATTACCTTCAATCCGAAGGAAATGGCGGACAATCTCAAGAACTTCGGGGCGTTCATTCCCGGCTACCGCCCCGGCAAGCGGACGGCCGACCACCTCGAGCGGGTCATGGAGCGGATCACCTACGTCGGCGCCGGATTCCTGGCGCTCGTGGCGGTGATCCCCACGATCGTCGGCGGGGCGCTCGGTATTCCGGCGCAGATTGCCAGCTTCTACGGTGGCACAGGACTGCTGATTGCGGTGAGTGTGGCGTTCGATCTCGTGCAGAAAATCGACAGCCATCTCGTGATGCGTAACTACACCGGGCTTCTTGAAAAATCCTGACCTCACTGGACGGGGCCGGTGCCGGATGGTCAGGCACTGCCCGAGACTCGTCAGGCTACGCCATGCGGATCATCCTCATCGGACCTCCCGGCGCGGGCAAAGGCACCCAGTGTGAGCGGCTGGTCGAATTGCTGAAGGTTCCGCACCTGTCGACCGGCGAGATGCTGCGTGCCGCGGTGCGGGCAGGCACCCCCGAGGGGCTTCAGGCTGCCCGCGCGATGGAGCAGGGGCAGTTGGTGCCAGACCCGTTGATCGTGGGGATGGTGACCAGGCGGCTGGAGGCACGCGATTGCCGGGGCGGCTGTCTGCTCGACGGTTTTCCCCGCACGCTTCCGCAGGCGGAAACCCTGGACGACTTGCTCGAACGTCGCGCCATGAGTGTCGATGGCGTCATCGAACTGGCCGTGCCCCGCGATGAACTGATCAAGCGGATGCTGGCAAGAAAGCGTGCCGATGACGACCCCGCCATCTTCGCCAGGCGGATCACCAGCTTCGAAGAACAGACAGCGCCTTTGCTGGACTACTATGGCCGACAGGGCAAACTCGCCTGTGTCGATGGCCTGGGGACGGCCGAGGAAATCTTCGACCGCGTCAAGGACGCAGTGAAGCGGTTTGACAGGGTCGGTAGGGGGCGGTAGCGGGCGGTGATTCGTCGAGGGCAGTCGACGCGAGTGAGCGGCAGTGCCCTGATGCGGCACTGCCGGCGGAGGGTATACTCGCGCGTGGCACGGCGTGTGTCGCGAATGGCCCTCCGCCTTCGTGGATGACCGTGGCCGAGGCGTGGATGGTTTTTTTTGATCCTGTTACTGGGTGCTTGAAGCGTGGTGAATCTTCGTTCCGCTCGTGAAATTGCCCTGATGCGACGGGCTGGTCTCGTGGTCTGGGGGGCGCATCAGGTCGCCGCGGCGATGGTCAGGCCGGGAGTGACGACGGGAGAGATCGATCAGGCCGTCGACCGTTTCTTCGCCGAGCACAATGCGATCGCGCTGTTCAAGGGAGTGCCTGGAAAGGTGCCTTTTCCCGCAGCGTGCTGCATCTCCGTCAATGACGAGGTAGTGCACGGGATTCCGGGCCCTCGCGTCCTGCGGTCGGGCGATGTCGTCAGCATCGACACGGGGTGCAGCGTAGGGGGCTGGTGTGGCGACTCGGCCGTCACGCATCCCGTGGGCGATGTGTCTGCCGACGCTCAGCGGCTGCTGGATTGCACGTCGGGCGTGCTTGCATTGGCGATTCAGCTGATGGCCACACGCAACCGCTGGAGCGATGTCGCCCAGGAGATGGCAACGTTTGTGCGTGACTACGGTTTTTCCGTGGTCGAGAACTTCGTCGGCCACGGCATCGGCCGAAAGATGCACGAAGACCCGCAGGTTCCGAACTTCTGTTCACCTGCCTTTCGCAAGAATCATGATTTCGAGCTCGAGCCCGGGCTCGTCATCGCAGTGGAGCCAATGGTCAACGTGGGCACCAAAAAAGTGCGTGTTCTGGCCGACCATTGGACGCAGTCCACGGTCGACGGTCAGCCAAGCGCGCACTTCGAGCACACGATCGCCGTGACGGAGAGCGGCCCCCAGGTGCTCACAGCCCCTCCCGCCGCCGGAGAGACGGTGGGCACGGCGGCCTGACCGACGGGGCGGTCGCCAAAATTGGCCGTCGTCGGCTGTTTTTCGGCCACTTGGAGTGCCCCCCTTGTGAACGCTGGGGGAAGGATTCTATAGTCTAGGGCTTCCCCAACATCCCATTTCTGTCGAAGGCGTGGTGGCTGTCGCCACGGACTTGTCCATGAAGGTTCGCGCCAGCGTCCGTCGCATGTGTGATAAGTGCAAGATTGTCCGCCGCCGTGGCGTGGTGGTCGTCGTTTGCGCGGACCCCCGCCACAAACAGCGGCAGGGATAAATGGTGATGGTTGGTGGAGGCCGGCGCAAGGCCGATGGTGACGGGAAACCGCTGCCACGTGCCCTTCGTGCGGTTTCTCGCCGGTTTCGTTGTTCTGCCCCATTCATTGCTCTGGATTCCTGACATGCCCCGTCTGCTCGGCGTCGACATCCCTTCGGAAAAGAAGACGATCTACTCGTTGCAGTATCTCTATGGCGTGGGGCCGCGGGTTGCCCGCGAGCTGTGCCATAAGGCGGGCGTCGACCCGTTGAGCAACGCCCGTGATCTGCACGAGGACGAACTGGCGCGCATGGCGTCCCTGCTCGACAAGGACTACGTCGTCGAAGGGCAGTTGCGTCGGCAGGTCGCCCAGAACATTTCGCGACTCAAAGACATCGCCAGCTACCGGGGTTTACGTCATCGCCGCGGCCTCCCGGTGCGTGGGCAGCGGACCCGTACCAACGCGCGGACCCGAAAGGGGCCGAAGAAGACGGTCGCAGGCAAAAAGGGCGTGAAGGACCTGAAGTAACGAAGTTGCTCCGAGGGGCCGTCGCCGGCCCGCGGCGTGCGACTCATTTGACCACTCACCAAGCGTATTCATTCCCGTTTCAGCATCTTCCTTTCTGAGATTCAGCATTACCCATGTCCAAGGTCGCCAAAGCCAAGAAGAAAAGCGTTTCGGCTGGAATCGCCTACATCAACGCGAGCTTCAACAACACCACGGTCACTATCACTGATCCTCGCGGCGACACCCTCTGCTGGGCCAGTGGCGGCACCTGTGGCTTCAAGGGCAGTCGCAAGGGAACGCCCTTTGCCGGCCAGTGTGCAGCCCAGCAGGCTGCCGAAAAGGCTGCGAAGTTCGGTGTGAAGGATCTCGAGGTGCGGGTCTGCGGACCTGGAAGCGGTCGGGAGAGCGCAATCACCGCGCTGACGGCGGCGGGCATGAACGTCAAGAGTATCGAGGACATTACCCCGCTGCCCCATAACGGCTGTCGTCCGCCCAAGAAGCGGCGGGTGTGAGGACGGCGTTCGTTGTCTGTGTCGCCGCCCGGCCGTGTTGCGGGCCGGAGGGACGTCAGGGAGCGATGGGGTACGGGAGATGGCTCGTGGCTGGTTGATCGGTTTTTCGGTAGCACTGTCAAAATACCACGCTCCGGGGTTTCCGGGGTAAACACTTCCTTCATCAAGCGAATCGATTCATGGGACGCATCACCGGGCCGGTCTGTCGACTCTGCCGACGCGACGGACTCAAGTTGTTCCTCAAGGGGAGCCGTTGCGACACTCCGAAGTGCGCTTTCGAGCGTCGGGCCACGCCGCCTGGTATGGTGCAAAAGCGGCGTTCGAAGCCCACCGAGTACGGTGTTCACCTCCGCGAGAAGCAGAAGGTCAAGCACTACTACGGCGTGCTCGAACGGCAGTTTCGCACCTACTTCGCTCGCGCCGAGCGGGGGAAGGGCAACACGGGCGAGACGCTGATGACGCTCCTCGAGCGGCGGCTCGACAATATCGTGCACCGCCTCGGCTTTTCGCCGTCGCGTGCCGGTGCTCGGCAGTTCGTCATGCACGGCCACATCACTGTCAATGGGCGGCGGGTCGACGTTCCGAGCTACCTGGTTCGGGCGGGCGATGTCGTTCGTGTCAAGAATCGCAAGCCGAGCCTGCAGCTCGTGCACTCCGCCCTTGCCGAGTCACGTCGGGATGTGCCTGACTTCCTTTCGCGCAGCGAAGGCGGCGTGCCGGAGGGGCGTGTGGATCGCCTGCCAGTTTCTGATGACGTTTCGATTCCCGTGCAGGCCAATTTGATCATCGAGCTCTGCTCCAAGTAGTTCCAAGAAGTCATTGCAGGGCCGCTTCCGTAGCGGCTGTTTCGAACACCGTTTCACACCTCTGTCTTTCGTCGTGGCAAGAAGGAGTTCCGCATGCATATTCGTTGGCGAGGCCTCGAGCTCCCCGGCTCGGTTGTGCCCGAT
>JBIIOL010000304.1:0-4801 GCA_044336965.1 Pirellulales bacterium
AGCGATGGCCTTCGCGCGGACCGCCTCCACCGGAATGCCGGCACCGTCGTCCTGCACCTCGATGGTGACCTGTCCACTCTCATGGAAGGCGCGGAGCAGGAGCCGTCCGGCCCGAGGTTTGCCCCCGGCCTCGCGCGTGGCCGGGGGTTCGATGCCGTGATCGACAGCGTTGCGTACCAGATGGGTGAGCGGATCTCGGATGCTCTCGATCAGCGTGCGGTCGAGTTCTGTGTCGGCACCGTCGATCACCAGTTGCACCTCCCGTCCACAGGCGACGGCCAGATCACGCACGGTACGGGGAAACTTGCTGAAAACGTGCTCGATCGGCTGCATCCGCGTCTTGACGGCCGCTTCCTGCAGGGAGTTGGTGACGTTATTGATCCGGTGGATCACGCCTTCGAGCGTGGGGTCGGTGGCTTCGATGCTGCGGAGTTCATTGCGGGCGAGAACGAGCTCGCCGACCAGATCGAGAATCGATGCCAGCAGACTCACGTCGACACGGATGGACGTCTCGGAAGCCGGTGCGGCGGCCTTCGCGGGGGCCACGGCCGGTGCCGAGGGAACTGGTGGAGCCGGAGGGACTGCAGGAGTGATGGCTGCGGGTGTCGGCACCACGGGAGCGGGCATGGCTGGCGGCGGGATCGCGGACGCCGCGGCCGGCGGCATCGGGACCGGGGCGACAGCGGCCGCCGGGGCCTCCTCGGGCAGATCGACATCCTCCGCCGCCACGGCCGCGAGCGTCTGGGACAGTTCGCGAAAGTCCTGTTCCCCTTCGACTCCGGTCGATTCGATCGCGTGAAGGATCGACCGCACCGCATCGACCATCGAATACAGCGTGCCGGTGACACGGTCGTTCAGCCGGATCTTGCCATCCCGCAGTCGTCCGAGGAGGTGTTCACCGCTGTGCGTCAGGGCTCCAAGCTTGGAGAAGCCGAAGAAGCCACTGTTGCCTTTGATCGTGTGCACCGTGCGAAAGATGCTCGCCAGCCGCTGGGGGTCGTTGGGGCGTTCCTCCAGCGCGATCAGGTCACGGTCGAGTTGATCGAGGTTCTCGCTTGCTTCGACGAGAAACTCCTCGATAAATTCGCGATTGTCGTTCATCCCCGACCATCCTGGCGGTGGCGTGTTTCGAGCCGGCAAAGGCAGCCCTTGTCAGCACACCCGGCCCCTGAAGCATACACCCCAAAACCGACCCTCGGTGGAGGGCACCGGGCATTCACGCCGCTGGGCTGTGACGGCCATGCCGTTTGTGACGCCAGCCGGATCGGTAGGCGAGGGCTGCGGCTCCGACCAATGCCAGAGCATAGGCCGATGGCTCCGGTACCACCACGACCTTGCCGTCGGGGGAGGTGCCAAAGCCGAACACAGCATTGGGACGGATGTCGGCCTCCGACCAGGGATTGTTGTCCGTGAAGGCGAAGGTGAACGTGGCGGTGTTTTGCAGCAGGTAGGCTTCTTTGAGGTTGCCGTTGGGTTGGATATCGTCGCCATGGTAGATCGAGAAATCGATCATCGATTTGCCCTTGCCGACCAAGTCGGTGTCGAAACCGTTGCCCAGGAATTCGCTGTTGCCAACGGTGCCGATGCCGAATCCAAGGAAGGGCATCACGGCGGCGTTCATGGGCTTGAACTGCCACGTTTCGTCACCCGACTTCAAGGCGCGGAGATCGGACGTTCCCGCTCCCGGTACAAAACGGCCATCCTCCCGGGGTTTTGCCGGTGGCGTGTAGCGGTAGGCCTTGTCCGTTTCGTCCTTGAGCAACTTGTAGAGCGATCCATTTGCCGACTGGTAGGCGAGCGTTGGCCGCAGGCCCTCCTTCGCGATGTCGAAATAGAAACTGCTGAGCACGTCGGCGGGATCGGTCGTGTTGGCCGCTGATGTATTTTCCAGGACGAGAGAGAGCGTCGTGCCGCTGATGGAGAGCGTGGCTTGCGCAGACACAGCATGGTAGACGGACCCTCGGCCGCCGTTGCCCGAAACCAGCGTTCGGCCCGTACCAGAGATGATCACGCCACCCTGTGCCGGTAGCGTGAAGAGAACCATGGCTGCGACCAGAATGCCGATCCAGGGCAGGAGAACCTTCACGCCCAGAATGATCCGGTGAGTCAGGCAAAACGCGGTCATGGGGTACTCCAGCGGTCAGGGCCCGCTCGCAAAGAGGTCGGGCGGTTGGCTCGCGGCGTCCGCTGCACCCGTTGTCGTGGCCGTTCTCTGCCACGAACGAAAAAAGCCGGCGTGGGAAACCTCCGTGGTGGTGGCTTCCTGTGCCGGCTTACGTGATGACGACCCATCCGGTTGCCCGGAGTGTTCGTCGTTGCGTCAATCAGAAGCAAATGGTCAGGATCGACCCGATTGTCTCATCCGAATGAACCGCCGATGCAGAGCCGGCATGACCCATGGGCTAACCCTATGCATGCCGGCTTTGAAAAGCCAAATTCCATGTTTGTGACAGGAAATGGCATACTGACGACCATGAAATCAGCGTGTCGAATTCGTATCAGGTCGTGGGGAACCGTCCCGGTGGTGGTGTCGTGGACGGCCCTTTTTTGTTCAGGCATTACGGTTGCACAGGATGCCGTGACCGGCCCGGCAGATTGGCCGCGTTGGCGGGGCCATGCCGGCGCCGGCGCCGGAGGCTCGCAGCGGTTTCCGCACCAGTGGACCGACCGGGACTGGGCATGGACGGCAAACCTTCCAGGACATGGGCACGCCTCGCCCGTCGTGTGGCGGAACCGGATCTACACGGCCAGCGCCGACGAGGCAACATCCAAGCGGTTTGTCTCCTGTCATGCGACGGCCGACGGCCAGCTGCTCTGGCAGCGTGAAATTCCTGGCCCGATCGAGCCGCACCACGTCCAGAACAGTTCTGCATCCGGATCAGTGACTGTCGACGAGTCGGGCGTCTACTGGCTGTGGGCGACCAAGGAGCAGCTGCGGTGCGAGGCTTTTTCACACGATGGGCAACCTCTCTGGCATGCTGATCTCGGTCCCTATGCCAGCGAGCACGGCTTCGGTTCATCCGCGGCCGTTTGGCGGGATCGACTGATTATTCCCATCGAACACGACGGCCCCAGTGCCATCGTGGCCCTCGATACGAAGACCGGCCGCGAGCAATGGCGGCTGCCGCGCGAGACGGGACGGACGGCCTACTCCACGCCACTGGTGATCGAGGCTTCGGATCCAGCGCGGAGCGGCGATGCGTTGGTCGTGCTGGCGAGCATGGCACATGGCCTGACGGGGATCGATCCGAGTACGGGGCGGGTGCTCTGGGAGCGGAAATGCTTCCCCAAGCGGACCGTGTCGTCGCCGGTCCTCGCCGGCCAGCTCGTGCTCAGCACGTGCGGCGAAGGTGGCGGCGACAACACGCTCGTGGCGGTGCGGCCAGCCGCGATCGCTGCGGCGGAACGAACCGAACCCGACGCCAACAAGAAGTCTCCCGAGCCCGAGCTGGCCTACCAACTCGACCGGAGCGTTGCTCCCTACGTGCCCACGCCGGTCTGCTCCGGGGAGCGGCTGTATCTGTGGGGCGATCGTGGCGTGGTGACCTGCGTCAAGGCAGCGGATGGAACGGTGCTCTGGCGCGGCCGCGTGGGTGGCATATTTTCTGCATCGCCGATCGTGGTGGGGGGCACGGTGATCAATGTCTCGGCGGAGGGTGAGGTGGTTGTCATCGCCGACGGCGAGGCCTTCGAGGTGCTGGGACGAACCTCGCTGGGAGAGCCGTGCCGCTCGACACCGGCCGTCGCGGGGGGCAGGATGTTTTTTCGCAGCATCGGCCGGCTCCACGCCCTCGACTCGATGCCGTCGCGTTAGCGGTAACGACGGCGGTCGATCCGCTGCTCCAGAAGACGGGCCAGCGGCCAGCCGGCGAGTGTCATGACGATCACGTCGTCCACCGCACCCACCAGCGGGATCGCATCGGGGAGGATGTCAAATGGCATCAGGACCCAGCACGATGCGAGCAGAAAGACGATCACCATCCGTGGCAGCCGGGCGATCTGCTCGAGCACGTCGGCCTCGAACTCGAGCGCCGGTGGCGGTACGAGAAAGATGCCTTCCGAATCATGGCGAACCTGGAGCAGGCCGTGGGTGGTGACGAGGTCGTGCGTGATCGCACGGGTGATCTCGCGGACCGCGACGGCATCGACGCCGGGCACGTGTTCATAGGTCTGCCGCACGAGTCCCTCTGCAGTCTGCTCGCCGAGGCGGCCATCGGCCCATGTTCGGGTGACGAGCCGCAGGCATGAGCGGCGCTCCAACTCATCGGTCACGTGCCGCAACCGGTGCAGGATCTCCTTGTCGCGGTGGTATTTCTCCACGTCGCGGTACTGCAGGCACATGCCGAACAGCATCGTGGCCAGACCGCCAAGGAATGGCAGGCTGGGCATGGGGGGCTGGCTGAAGGCCACGGCGAGGGGAATAAAAAAGAGGCCGGCCGTGAGGCCCATGCGGGTGGCCGCGGTGCCGCCGACCGACGTGACCACGCAGAGGGCGAGCAGGACCATCGCGGTGCCTGGGCTCGAAATCGCGTCGGAGATCCACGTGGGGATGAAACTGCTCACTCCCAGGAAGCCTCCCGCCGCGCGGACCGCCGTGAACAGCGCCCCGAGCACGCCGCCGGTCTCGGTCTGGTACCACGGCCTCCCAAGCAATCTCGCGACGAAAAGTGTGAAGGGGTAGGCGAGCACGATCTGTCCGACGAGGTTGAGCCCTTTCGACACGCCCAGCAGATGCCACTCAAATGCGATGGCCGACACCATCAGCAGCCCCAGCAGCGTGATCACGCTCGATTGTCGCCAG
>JBIIOL010000305.1:0-4798 GCA_044336965.1 Pirellulales bacterium
GGAAAGGCATACGCCTTCGCAAGGTACGCGAGCGCCCCCAAGAGGCCGCAGGCCGCGCCCTGCCAGAGCGAGCGAGGGTAATCCGCCCCGATCACGACGCCGAGATACACGACCAGCAGAGCAGCGACGAGCAGATCTGGCGTCGTATCGGTCAGGGCATACATCGCCACCGCGGGCACGAGGGCGAGCGTCGTCCAGACACGCACCGCCTCGGGGAGTTCCAACCGCTTGCCAAGCCACCAGACGGCCGCAAGGGCACCCGCACCGATGGCTATCTCCAGGCACTTGCCGGTGACGTCCATCGGCGCCCCCAGGCACAGGAGCGGCGCCACGAGCCACGACAGTAATGGGCTCCAGTAGCCGTTGATCGCATCGCTGAATTCCCAGGCCCGGTATTTTCGCGCAATCGTGAGGTAGGAGGCTGCGTCTGGGGCAACGCGATGGAGGAACCAGGGCAGCATCGCCCCGCAGAGAAGAAAATAGCTCCCGAGGATGCACGCAAGCGGCGCCTTGCAGGCGATGCGCCGGATAGTGGGAAGCATCATGCGTCCGTCTTTGTCGCCCTGGCGGGCGATCCGTCTGGCGACCACCCACGGTTGAACACGACCTCGCCGTCCTGCTGCAGCAGCCAGGCATGCAGGTCACGAGGGATGCTCGGCTTGGTGATCCTCGCGGCAAAAAGATTTTGCTGACCGGGACACAACCAGACGAAAGCGCGATACGCCGGCACGAGCAGGCGAACCAGGATCGCCTTGAGCGTCCATCCTCGCTGACAGTCAACCGTGTTGCCCTGCCGGTAGTCGAACGAGTGGCGTGCATGCGGTGCATACGACGAGATCGTTTTTTCCACCTCCCGCTCGGTCCAGCGATAGACATAGTTCGGAATCTCTGTGTCGCGCACTCCGCCCGCCTCGCAGTTGTTGGAGATCACGGCGCCGTATTCATACACCTGCGACAGTCCAAGCCAACCCAGCAGCCTCACCGTGAGCGAGTCTCTCGCCTCGATGAAGATCGCCGCCTTTCTGGCGACGCGATAGAGTTCGAGAAGGCCGGCGTGCGGGCTGGCGCAATGATGGAGCACCGCGTGC
Source organism: Pirellulales bacterium (assembly GCA_044336965.1). GTDB lineage: Bacteria > Planctomycetota > Planctomycetia > Pirellulales > UBA1268 > CAMCQY01. Next base: position 1,089 of record JBIIOL010000305.1, read on the forward strand.
ACGACCGCGTAGTCATACGATTCATCCGGCAGATCCATCCGTTCCGCGTCGACCACGAGGGTGCGGACTCCAGCACAGTCTGCGCGATCAAGGGCGGTCGCGACGTTCGTGATCGTCACGTCGGGGAACCCCAGCGACTGAAACACATCGCGGTCATTCTCGCCACCACCCACGATGAGCACGCTGGCAGTGCGATCCGGAATCCACTCATCGATCACGCGACGGTAGAAAGCGATTCGTGGTTCATGGAGCATGAGCGCCTCCTCCAGTCATCCATCCGCCGTTTCTGTTCACGGCGAGTCAAACCACTTGAGTGCCGCAATCTGTCTTCCGAAATACCGACCGCCAACGGCGGTCAAATGGAAATTGTCGGCAAACAGCATGTGTCCCTCCGCGTCGAAAAGGAGCGTGCTTCTCGCGGCATCGTCACAAAAGACGGCATACTTGTCGAGATAGCGGATGTTGTCGAACCGCCCAGCCACGTCGCGGGCATCGGCGTTTGGCTTGTCGATCTTGCTCCGCTGCACGGTATGGTAGGCCACGGCGTTGGACTGCTCGACCGTGAGCCCGTTCTTGAGGGCAAGGAACGCCGTTGACGACGCCTCCTGGATCGACATGAGCCCGACGATCCGCACCTGCCGGCCCCGCGCCGCCAACGCCTCGGCCAGTTCGATTCCGCCTTCATGCGTGCTGTGCGTGATATAGCGAGGCCAATTCGAGCAGAGCACAATCACATCCGCGGCCTTCAGAAGTGGCCCGTCTCGCAATCGCTCCAATGCGGCTCGGCATGTCTTCTCATCGATAGCCGCAGGCAGTTCCCCCTCGGCGACGAGGTGCGCCGCCGCCTGCATGCAGGGTTCGTCGAGCATCAGCCGACGAAACTCGATGCCAGGAAACAGCTCGCTGTTCACCATCAGGGCGCTGTAGAGGTCCTCGGAGACGGAGTCCCCGAGGATCAGAATCTTTTTTGTGGCCGTGTCGGTGGAAAACTCTTTTCCTGCCTCGGGCAGGAACTGCGCCACGAACGCATTGCGATCGGCCACGAGCGACTCCCGGGTGCGAAACTGCGATCGCAGGGCGGGCTCGACGCTCCGCAGCCGTATCTGCGTGATGCGATCGCTCATGCGATGCCCGATGAACCCGAGCCCCACGAAGGCTGCCATGCCGGCAGCCGACAGCGCAAACACCGCACCGCGGCTGATCAGGCCGCGATCGCGAAACGGCTGCTCGACATAGCGCCAACTGAGGCAGGCGAGCACGATGGTCACGGCACACAGCACGATCGCGAGATCGGCGGGCAGGTCGGCGAGCAACGCATGCTTCGTGAATGCGAACAGCGGCTGGTGCCAGAGATACGCGCTGTAGCTGATCAGACCGAGGCCCACGAGCGGCCTCCATGCCAGCATCCGCCCCACGCTTGTGCGATCTGACGCACAGAGTAATACAAGGGCCGTACCTATGGTTGGCAACGCGGCATTGAGGCCGGGAAACGGGGTCCGTTCGTCGAACAGGAACAGGGCCAGGACGATCATCACCACTCCACCCCAGCCAACGGCCTCACCGGCGAGGCGAACTGCCGGCTGCCGGAGAGCCGCCGATGGCCAACGGTCTGCGACGAACGACGCCAACGCCCCCACGAGCAACTGCCAGGCCCGGGACGGCAGGAGATAGAAGGCCGCGGAGGGAAAGTTCCGCACCTCATCAATTGATATGAACAAACTCACCACCGCGATCGCACCGATCAGCGAGAGAAGAACGCCTCGTCCCAGCCGCCACGCCGCCAGGAGAAGCAGGGGAAAGACGACGTAAAACTGTTCCTCGACCGCCAGGCTCCACGTATGCAACAGGGGCTTGAGTTCAGCCTGCGTGTCGAAGTAGCCGCTCTCGCCCCAAAAAAGCACGTTCGACGCAAACAGGCAGATCGCCGCCAGGCTCTGGGCGAAATCCTTGAGGTCATCCGGACTGAGCAGACGGTAGGCGAATGGCACGCAGGCGGCCATGACCGTGAACAGTGCGGGGAGAATGCGGCGGGCCCGCCGTTCGTAGAACCGGAGAACCGAAAACCGCCCGGTTTTCAGCTCCTCGACGATGATCGACGTGATGAGAAACCCGCTGATGACGAAAAACACGTCCACGCCAACGAAGCCGCCGCTGAACAGGGTGAACCCGGCATGGAACAGGATCACCGCCGCCACCGCAATGGCCCGTAGTCCGTCTATCTCTGGTCGATATCGCATCCTGCTGTCCTGCTCTCTAGCAGACCTTCTGAATCGCTCCGGCCCAGTCCGCCGCGATAGAACCGTACGCGAACTGCTCGCGGGCGAAATCCCTCGCCCTGCCACCTTCCCGAATCGCCATGTCCCGCGACGTGAGTAGTTGCACGAGCGTGTCGATCCACTGTCGGGCTTCGTTCTCCTTGATGAGGAACCCCGCCCCCGCTGCACGTAACACCTGCCGGGCATGGCCGATGTCCGTCACGACGGGCGCCGTGCCCGCCGCCATGTAGACCTTGGTCTTGTAACAGCCCTTCGCGGTGGCGTAGGCATCCGCTTCCAATCGGCAGAAGCCGGCCCAGGCTCGCGGAATGAACTCTTGTTCGTTGGCCGGGGAAAACGGCACCCACCTCCACGGGATCGGGAGCGACAGGGCCGGCTTGCGGTCCCCCGAGAGGACGATGAGGTCGAACGGTCGCACACCATGCACGGCGGCGAGGATGTCCCGCATCCCAACCAACTCGGTCTGGCTGAACGGACTCCCAGCCCAGACGAGCGTGGGCACATCTGCCTTCTCAGTCGCGGCGGCATCGAAACGGCTGCAATCCACCGGCTCCTCGATGGCGAACACTGGCTTCCGCGGATAGGAGTCCTCACAGATCTCCTTGAGCCGCAGGGTGGGCACGATGATGGCCTCGGCCAGTTCGCATCGCACCTTTGCCCGCTGGGCCAGATGCGGCACGGCGAACCAGTTGTCGAAGTAATTGTAGATGTAGGTATTGTGCTTGGCGATCTCGCGTTCGAACACGGCCGTCGCGTCTCCGCGCCACAGTTCATCGCGCACGCAGACCACGCCGCCCGGAGCCAGTCGCCCCACGGCCGCACGAATCATCATCGGCCGCAGGGTGCGGTTGTAGATCCCGTGGCGAAACGGCACCAGCGACACGGGAAACGTTTCCAACAGGTCGTCGTGCCACTGGGGAGATATTTCAGACAGTGTTACAGGCGAGAAGGAGCGGGCCATGGCGTTCGCGAACGCCTGCGAAAAGGCATCGTCGCCGCTGCGGTAGCGACGCTGGCCGCGGAACAATGCCAGCGACTTCATCGCGACGGCCGTCCGGCATCGTCGAGGATGTCGCAGAAGCGAGCGAGCAGCCCGGCACTGGAAAAGGATGTGGAGACGATCCCGGTGGCTCGGCTTCCCATCGCCTCCCGGCCATCTTCCCCCATCGATACCAGTTCGCGGATCGCCGCGACCGCCGCGTTGGCATCCCCATGGGCGACGACCCTGCCGATGTCGCCGGCCTGGAAAATGTCGCCGACGTGCGACGCTTTGGGACCAAAAAACAGCACCGGCCTGCCGATGGTCATCGCACCATAGATCTTGCAGGGATGGATCACCCCCACGGCCTCGGTGGCCAGACTCACGACGTGAACGTCTGCGGCTGACAGACTGGTGCCGATCGTGGACAGTGGCTGGAACGGCAGCGACCGAAT
>JBIIOL010000486.1:0-3261 GCA_044336965.1 Pirellulales bacterium
CATTCGCTGGTGCCCCCGACGCCAGGGCCGCTCTTCGTCGCCGACGCATTCAACGTCGATATGGCGACCATGATCGGCGTCGGCTCGATCGTGGGTCTGATCGCGGCCCTGGCCGGCTACGCCTACGCCTGCTGGGCTGACGAAAGGTGGCCGTTGCAGCCGAAGAGAATTGGCCTCGCTGCGGAAGGCGGCGACGAGCACGCCCCGTCGGAAGAGGCACAGCCGCCGGCCGCCCCCGCCACCCTGCCACCCCTCTGGGCGGCGCTGCTGCCGATTCTTCTGCCGGTCGTGCTCATCAGTCTCGAATCGGTCTCGCAGTCGGCGCCGGCGATGTTCTCCCCGACGGCGCTCTCTGCAATCCGGCTCGTGGGTGAGAAAAATGTGGCACTGTCGCTCGCCGCGCTGGCTGCGATTCTCGTGCTCTATCGTGCGGGTGGTGGCATGCCATCCGTCCGCCGCACGATCGCGGAGGCGGTCACCGAGGCGGGTGGGATCATCCTCGTGATCGCTGCCGGCGGGGCGCTTGGCGGCGCGCTGCGGCAGGCGGGCCTGGCCCAGCTCTCGGCCGGGCTTGCGACCGGCGCGGGCATCGCCGTCATTCCCATTGCCTGGCTCGTGACCGCGATCATCCGCATGGCCCAGGGATCGGCCACGGTGGCGATGATCACGGCCGCGGGCGTGATGGCGCCGATCGTGCTCGACGGCAGCCTGGCCTGTCATGCCGTCTACGTGGCCGTCGCCATCGGCTGCGGGTCGAAGATCGGCATGTGGATGAACGACAGTGGCTTCTGGGTGATCTCGCGGATGAGCGGCATGTCGGAGACGCAGACCCTCCGCTCGGCATCGGTGATGGTGCTCATCGAGGGCACGGTGGGCCTGGCCGCCACGCTCGCACTGGCCCTGGCCTGGCCGATGCGGTGAGATGGGCATACGGGCGTGGCTTGCCGTCGCGCTCGACACGTCCACGATCTAGCCCCCACAATGCAGGCCCCTCTTATCGGTCGACCCGAGAGACGCATTTCATGCCACTGATTCAGCGTTCATTCCTCGTCGCCGTTTGGTGCCTGCTTGGCGCATCCGTCAGCGAGATGCCCGGCCAAGAGGCGAGGGCCGAGCCAGCCGGCGGCGGCCAGCGACACGACCTCGCGAAGCGTGCCAGCCAGATCGATCCGCTGGCGAAGGAACATCCCGAGATCGGCTTCGTTTTCAACGACGACAAGGGCAAGGCGATGGACCTCCAGCACGCCGTGGTCGACACGAACGTGCCACCACAGGGAAAACTCGTGATCTGGCTGATGGACCACAGCCAGCCGCTCTTCGAACGGATCTCCTCCTACGGCCTCCACGGCATCCAGGTCCACTACGCCAACCGCTGGTTCGGCGGGCTCAAACCCGAGGTCCGCGACTCCGGCGACGTGCTCGGCCGTATCCGGCTGGAGGCATCGACCGGCGAGGACGCGAGCCCGCTCGTCGACATCCCGAAGCCCGACGGCATGGCGGAGCGGGCGCGGCAGTTCCTCCTCTGGCTCGACCGCGAGCATCCAGAAGGCCGGTGGGGACAGTTCCTCACCGACGACCGGAAGGATCTCCGCTGGGAGAAAGTGACCATGGCCGGCGTCTCGCACGGAGCGACCACGGCGGCACGCTTTGCCGTCCACAGGCCGGTCAATCGTGTCGTGATGCTCTCAGGCCCCCGCGACAACACGGAGACCTGGCAGGGGATGCCGTCGGCCACACCGGCGAACCGGTTCTTCGGCTTCAGCCACGTGCTCGACAGCGGCTGGACCGCCGACCACTACTGCCGTTCCTGGCAGCTGCTCCGCTTGAACGAGTTTGGGCCGGTGGTGAACGTGGACGAGGTGCCCTCTCCCTACGGCAACACGCGTCGGCTCATCACCACCGCCGACGTCGACAAGAATCCGGGCCGCGCCCACACGGCCGTGGTGCCCGGCGGATCGTCCGTGAAGAACGCCACCGAAGGCCTCGTCCACGAGCCCGTCTGGCGGTATCTCTTTACGCACCCCGTCGACCAGACCGGCACGGCCGTGCCGCCCGACGCCGACTGCGCGATGGAGCGCCAGACCGCACACGGCGTGCCGCCAACGCCGCCGGCCAGGCCGTAAGCAGTCCGTCAGACAATCGCTACGCCAGAATGCCCTTCACGATCTTGCCGTGCACGTCGGTGAGCCGATAGCGGCGGCCTTGGAACTTGTAGGTCAGCCGCTCGTGGTCGATGCCGAGCAGGTGCAGGAGCGTGGCATGAAAATCGTGCACGTGCACACCGTCCTTCACGACGTTGTACCCGTATTCGCAGGTCTCGCCGTACGTAGTGCCGGGCTTGATGCCACCGCCGGCCATCCAGGTGGTGAAGCACCGCGGATGGTGGTCGCGGCCGAAACTGCCGCCCGGCGTGTAGAGGCCCTGGCAGTAATTCGTGCGTCCAAACTCGCCGCCCCAGATCACGAGCGTGTCGTCGAGCATGCCGCGATCGGCCAGATCCTGCACCAGGGCCGCGGCCGGCTGGTCGGTCTGCTGGCACTCCCGCTTGATGCCGCCCGGCAGGCCGCCGTGATGGTCCCAGTCCTGATGGTAGAGCTGAATGAAGCGAACGCCCCGCTCGGCCAGCCGCCGCGCGAGCACACAGTTGGCTGCAAAGGTGCCCGGGTCCTTTGCATCGGGGCCGTACTGCTCGAGCACGTGGGCCGGCTCGTCGGAGAAGTCGGTCACCTCCGGCACGCTCGACTGCATGCGGAAGGCCATCTCGTAATTGGCGATTCGCGCGGTGATCTCGGCGTCGGGGATGCTGGCAAACTCATGCTCGTGCAGCTGCCGCAGGCCGTCGAGCAGCTGCCGGCGATTCTCCGGCGACACGCCCGCGGGATTGTTGACGTAGAGCACGGGGTCGCCGCCGGAACGAAACCGCACCGCCTGGTGCTTGGTCGGCAGAAAGCCCGCGCCCCAGAGATGCGACATGAGCGGCTGGCCGCCCTTGTCCTTCGTGACAAGCACCACGAACGAGGGCAGGTCGTCGTGGACGTTGCCGAGGCCGTAGTCGAGCCAGGCGCCGATGCTCGGCCGCCCCGGAATCTGCGAACCGCTCTGCATGAACGTCACGCCCGGGCCGTGATTGATGCTCTCGGTGTACATCGTGCGAACGAAGCAGAGCTTGTCGGCAATCTTCGCCGTGTGCGGGAGCAGTTCGCTGAGCCAGGCGCCGGAATCACCGTATTGCGAGAACTTGAATGGCGAGCCGACGAGCGG
>JBIIOL010000039.1:0-12454 GCA_044336965.1 Pirellulales bacterium
GAATCGAGCTCTGGTTGCCCGACATGCCGGTCAGCCGCTGGCCGCCGCGAACGGTGTCAGGCAGCTGCTCGCCGCTCTTCTCGACGAGCAGTGGCTTGTGGTCGTAGAGGTCGAGCTGCGACGGCCCGCCCGACTGAAACAGGTAGATCACCCGCTTGGCCTTCGGCGGAAAATGAAACCCGCCCAGCACGCCACCGGCGGCAGCCGTTCGCCCCAGCATGTCGGCCAGCGCCATGCCGCCGAGCCCCATGCCAAACGAGCTGAGCCAGTCACGGCGCGAAAAATGGTGCCAGCCACCAAATTTAGGCAAGATGGGGTGTCGCACTTGCCCAGGTTCTCCAAATTTGGTGGCTGGCACCATTTTTTGATCCTCAACGTTTGACGACGCAGCCGTCGTAATTCATCAGGGCATTGATCACGCCTGCCAGCGCCGCGGTGTCGGCTGCCCAGAGGGTCGATGACGGCTTTTTGTCACCGACTCCCACCACCGCGAAGGCTTCCTCGGGGCGGCAGTGATACCACTCAGCCTGTTCCGCGTGCATCCGCCGCATGATCGCCATCTCTTCATCGTCTGGGCGGCGGCTCGTCAGCAGTTCAAACGCCCGTGCCAGGGCATCGTCGGTCCGACTGGAAGACTCGGTCAGCAGCGTCTCAGCAAGCACCCGCGAAGCCTCGACAAACTGCGGTCCATTCATCAGCACGAAGGCGTGGAGCGGCGTGTTCGTCGCATCCCGTTTCGCCACGCAGACCACCCGCTTCGGCACATCGAAGCTCTCGAGCATCGGGGCGGGGCCGGTCCGCCGCCAGAACGTATACAGGCTGCGGCGGTAGAGGGCTTCTCCTTTGCCGGCCGCGGCGGGCTTAAACGATTCCGGCAGGTCGTAGGTGTTCACCGGAGGGCCGCCAGACTTGTCTATCAATAGCCCGCATGAGGCCAGCAGACCGTCACGGATCATCTCCGCCGGCAGTCGGTGGCGGGGCCCACGGGCCAGCCAGAGATTGAGCGGATCGTCGGCCATCACCCGGGCATCGGCGATGCTCCGCTGCCGGTAGGTCTGCGAGAGCATGATCGTCTTGATGAGCCGCTTCATGTCCCAGGCGGTGCCGGCCAGACCGACGTCATCAAAGCCGTGCGAAAACTCCCACGCCAGCCAGTCGAGCAGCTCTGGATATTCCGGCCGCGTCGACTGGCTGCCGAGATCCTCGGGGCTCTTCACGAGGCCAAGTCCGAACAGCGACTGCCAGACACGGTTGACGGTCACCCGCGCCAGGAGCGGATGATCAGGATCGGTGAGCCACCGCGCCAGCCCCAGCCTGTTCTTTGGCTGATCAGCGGGAAACGGCGGGAGCGCTGCCGGCGTGTTGGGCTCGACCGGCTCGCCCCGCTTGTCATAGTCGCCTCGCGTGAGCACGTAGGCCGTTTTCGGCTGCGGCAACTCCCGCATCACCATGATCTCCTGAGGCCTCTCGGCGAGGTCGTCGCGGGCCCGCCGTGCGGCTGCAACCGCGGCCCGCTTCGCTGTGGCCGTCTCGTCGAAGGCGGCAGCGAAATAGCCGCCGATCAGCTCGCCATCCTGCTTCGCGGCGACGACATCCTTGATCGCGCCGGGCTGATAGAGGTCACGGACCTCCAGATGTGAGAGACGCCGGTCGAACACACGGAAGTCGTCCACCAGACCATCCTTGAAGCCGTGATCACGCATCCGTTCGCCGATTCGAATGTGGTCGCCACCGCCGCCGGTGATCTCCCGCGTGAGGCTGTCGCGGACCACCTCCGTCGCCACCGGATGCCCGTTCACGAAGATCTTCAGGCCGCTGGCATTGCTGGAGCCGTCATTCGACACGGTCACGTGCACCCACTCGCCAACCGGCAGCGGCTCGGCAGCGCGGACGGAGATCGCATCCCCGGGCCAGAAGTGAATGAGCGACCACTGCAGGTGGCCGTCCAGCACCAGAAGCTCGTAACCACGGCTCGCAGCGTCGGTCCATGCCTGCGAGCGATGGAAGACGACCGCCCGCTCATAGCGACTCGCTGCCTTGAGCCAGAGCGACACGGTGAACGGCTGGCTCCGCCGGAAGTTGCCCACCGGCGTCTGCACCGGATGGTCGCCCGTGAGGTGCACGGCCTGGCCGGCGTGACCCTCGACCAGCGTGTTGTCCGGCGGCGATGTCGCGGCCTTGTCGGCGGCCAGCAGGCTGGCAAACTTGCCGTCGGCGGCGCGTTCGTCAAATGAATAGCGAGCGATCTCTCCCGGAATCGTGCCGGACTCGGCGGCCTGAAGAGCCGCCGGCAGCTCTGCCTTGCCCGCGATCCAGTCGGACACTTTTGTGTGAGCCACCGCCTCGCTCTGCTCCAGGTCCGCCTGCGACTCCGCCGCTGCCTCATCGGCTTTCGCGAGGGCCGTTGCCATCTTCTCATCGATAATCCGCAGCTTGGGCGTCGGCACGGCCGGCGTGAAGAATGAGTAGAGACCCGCCTCGTCGACGTCGTCGAAGAAGGCAAAGAACTGATAAAACTCTTTTTGGGAGAGCGGGTCGAACTTGTGATCGTGGCAGCGGCAGCATTCGAGCGTGAGTCCGAGAAACGCCGTGCCAAACGTCGTCACGCGGTCGTTGATCGAGTTGATACGGTATTCCTCCTCGACCGATCCGCCTTCGCACTCCTGCTGGTGCAGCCGGTTGAATGCCGTCGCGAGGATCTGCTCGTCGGTGGCATGCGGCAGAAGATCGCCGGCGAGCTGCCACGTGGTGAACTGATCCCACGGCAGGTTCTTGTTGAAGGCAGCGATCACCCAGTCCCGCCAGGGCCACATCGGCCGCTCGCGATCGACCTGGAAACCATAGCTGTCGGCATAGCGGGCCAGGTCCATCCAGTCGGCCGCCATCCGCTCGCCATACCGCGGGCTGGCCAGCAGCCGGTCGAGGAGTTTGTCGTAGGCATCGGGCGATGTGTCGGCGACGAAGGCAGTGACCTCGACCGGCGTGGGCGGTAGGCCCGTGATGTCGAACGTGGCACGACGGATGAGCGTGGTCCTATCCGCCTCGGGCTGCGGCGCGATGCCATGTTGCTCGAGCTTGGATCGCACGATCCTGTCGATCGGATGCGCTGGCCGTGGTTCGCTGCTCGGCGCGACAGCCTCGGTAAGCTCCGGCTTCGCCACCGGCACGAACGCCCAGTGCGGCTCGTACGGCGCCCCTTGGGCAATCCATCGTCTGAGCAGAACGACCTGTTCGTCGGTGAGTCGGCCGATCTTGGCCTCGGGCGGCGGCATCACCGAATCGGGATCGGTCGAAATGATCCTCGCGACCAGTTCGCTGGCATCGACGTTCTCAGGCACGATCGCGCGGCTGCCACTGTCGAGTTCGCCGGTCGCCTGCTCGGCCATATCGAGCCGCAGGCCGGCCTGCCGGTTGCCGCTGTCGGGACCGTGACAGGCGAAGCAGTTCTCCGACAGGATCGGCCGAATGTCGCGGTTGAACGAGATCCGGGCCGGCGGCTCTACCGGCGCGGCACGACCGTTCCTCGATGCAGCGACCGCCACCACGAGGATCAGCGCAGCCGCACCGCACATGCGCGCTGCATGAGTCGAGTAACCCATGGAAAAGAATTTCCTGTGAGGGTCACCCGCGTCGCCGACCCGAAGAAGCCCCTGACGGGATTCCCCGAATCGCGGATCGTCAGCCGCTAACGCTGACGATCGATCGGCGGGAGTGAGCGGTACGTAGGTCATACCGCCCTTACCGGGATTATGACTCGGCCAGCCGTTTCCAGCAAGAAAACCGGCCATATCCCTCTCGGGCCACGGCAGTGTGGCTGTCGATACCGCGTCTACCCAACGTCCACGCGTCTGCCTTCTGCAGCTGAACGTTTCGCGGCCTCGAGCACCGCGATCGCCCGCACGCCGTCGTAAAAGTCGGGATGGATGGGCAGTTTGCGGGCAACCGCCCGAATGAAATCTGCCACGGCATGGGTGAACGTGTGCTCGTAGCCGATCACATGCCCAGGTGGCCACCAGGCGGCGATATAAGGATGCTCTGCCTCCGTCACGAGGATCGTGCGAAAGCCCTGTTCGCCCGCCGGCAGCGTGGCGTCGAAAAACTCCAGTTCGTTCATCCGCTCGAGGCTGAAGGCCACGGCCCCCTTGTCGCCATAGATCTCGAACAGGTTGGAATTCTTGCGGCCAGTCGCAAACCGCGTGCTCTCGAATGAGCCCAGCGCGCCATTCTCGAACGTCACCGCCATGATCGCGGCATCCTCGACGGTGACCCGGCCACGCGGTGCCGCGGCCGACTTCCCGCCGCCGGCTTTGAACGTGCCCGCCTCGGCACCCGGCAGCGGCCGCTCGTGAATGAACGTCGTCGTCAGCGCCTGCACGGAGTTGATCTCGCCGACCAGAAAGCGGGCGAGATCGACGGAATGGCTGCCGAGATCCCAGAGCGGCCCGGCCCCCGCATGCTCGGCCTGCAGGTGCCACGTCAGTGGAAATTCGGGATCGATGATCCAGCTCTGCAGATAGGCTCCCCGCCAATGAAAGATCCGCCCCAGCCGACCCGTGTCGATCAAGTGCTTCGCCAGCATCACGGCAGGGACACGGCGGTAGTTATGGTTGAGGTAGGCCGTCACGCCCGCCACTCGGACGGCTTCAGCCATCACGCGGGCCTGCGCCACATTCACGGCCAGTGGTTTTTCACAAAAGATCTGCTTGCCAGCCTTGGCTGCGGCGAGTGCCATCTCGCAGTGCAGGGCGGTCGGGGTGGCGATGTCGATGATGTCGATGTCGTCCCGGGCGATCACCTCCTGCCAGTCGGTGGCGATCTCCTCCCAGCCCCAGCGGTCAGCGAACGTCCGCAGCGACGCCTCATCGCGACCGACCGCCACCTTCAGCACCGGCTCGGCCGGCAGATCGAAGAATTTCCCCGCCGAACTCCAGGCATGGCTGTGCGCCTTGCCCATGAACTTCGTGCCGATCAGGGCCACGTTGAGCTTCTTGCCGGGCATCATTCACTCCTTCACGAAAAGGTGGTCACGCACAGAGGTCTTCCACCGCAAGACCGAACACATTACCGATCATCCGCAGGTCGGCCGTGTGGTCGCCCACCATCACGAGCGCGTGGTGCGATGGCAGCCGCTCCATCATCCGGCGCCCATCCCGCACGCGGATCACGCCGCCATTCAGGCAATCGCTGCCTGGATAGCCGACATAGCCAGTCAGCTCCGCGGCCGTCGCCACGAGTGTCTGAAACGTCGGCAGCAGCTTGGCCATCGTGATCGGCCCCTCAGGCAGCCGGGCGTCGATCGCCGTGGCGTTGTCATCGACGATCGCGAGCACCTTGGGCTTGAGCGTCCACGACGTGGCCATCGACCGGGGAATCACGCCCACATAGCCGCAGTGGGCGACGAGGATGTGGTTCTCGGGATCCGCGACGGGCGGAAACGCCGCAATCCGCTCGTGCTTGAGCGCTGCCTGCCCCATCAGAAACGGATAGAGGTTCGTCATGATCACCGGGGCCCCGATCGACCGCCGCAGGATGTGTTTCGTGAGCATCGCGACCGTGTCGGCCTCGCACCCCCAGATCAGCCCCCGTTCGTCGTGGAGCAGGCTCCAGGCGAGGCAGGGCGTCGTGTCCGAAAACGCCGATTCATTGAGGCAGTTGATCCCCATTCCTCGGATCGCGGGATCGGCATCGAGGTCGTCCCGCAGTGCGAGATACATCTTCATCGCGCTCGTCACCGACCGGCCGGCGCAGCCGCTCACCGGCTGCTGCTTTTCTTTCCAGGCCCGCTCGGCATCGGCATCGGCGATCGCCTTGGCCCGAGCCCCTAACTCGCGAAAGCTCCGCTTCTCGATCGTGAGCCCAAATCGATCGCGGATCCGCTGCGAGCACTCGTCCTCCCACCAATAGAAGCGTTTGAAAATGGGGGCCTGCATACCTTCGCCGGGGTCGTCCTGGTAGACGACGAATTTCCCGCCGGCCAGTTCCCGACGAACCTGCAGGGCCGCGCAGACGCGACGGGCCTGGGCGAGGTCGTAAGGTGCGATTGGCCGCACGCCCGCAGCCCGCAGCCAGGCGAGGATCTCCCAGTCCCACATGGAGAGCGTGCCAAACTCGCTCGTCACCACCAGGATCGGCACGGTGATCGCCTTGAAGGCATCCAGCTGACGGTAGGCGTCTCCCAAAACTTGTGGCAGGATGACGGCATCGCACTCAGGCAGCACGCCGCCGAGCACGGCCGACGGCAGGAGTTCGATGCGGTCGCCCAGCAGCCGGCGGATCGCCTCGCACTGCACGCGGAATCCATCGTCGGGTGTTGCAGAGAACGACAGCGGCACGACGCGGGCTTTTCCCATCGCTGGCGGCTCGAACTGAAGAGTCGACTGTTTTGTCATCACGTATGTCTCACTTTGTGGCAGCCGGGATCGGCGGAAGCTCGACGAGCGTGGGCGTATCCTCGCCTCGCGAAGGAGACTTCTGCCGGCCCGGCGGATTGGGCTGAGAGTTCATGCCTGGGCCGCGATCTTCTTGAGAGCGACGACGCTCTGGGCGACGGCTTCGTCTTCGTCGGCGTAGTCGGGATGGAGGAAGTCGGTCTCGACCGCGAGGAATCCCTTGTAGCCGGCCTCCTTCAGGAGCCGGGCCAAGGCCAGATTGTCGACGAACCCGTCCCCCACGGGCGTCGACGAAAAGAAGAACCAGTCGTCGACGCTGGCCTGGGCATTCACCTTCAGATCCTTGATGTGGGTGGCGAGGACCCGCGGGGCGAGCTTCCGCATGCCTTTGACGGGGTCGTCGAGGAGCCGGGCGAAGTTGGCCGTGTCGAAATTCACGCCGAGATGATCCGAGTCGACTTGGTCGAGCAGCTGCACGATCTCGTCGCTGGTGAAATCGATGTGGTTCTCGATCGCCAGCTTCACACCATGGTCGGCGGCAACGCGGACGGCCTCGCGAAACATCCCGGTGAGACGCTCGATCTGCTCCTGATGGTTCTCGAACCGGAACATCAGGCTCGAGCCCACCACCCGCATCACGTCGGCCCCGAGCCGCCGCGCGTGGGGGATCATCTCGGCCATCTCCTTGTAGCCAGTTGTGCTTTTGCCTCCCTCGAGCCCGTCGGGATGGCCCCATGCGAAGACCCGCATCAGACCGGCCGCATCGAGCTGCGACTTGAGACCGTCGAGATATGCCGGCTCGAACCCCGGGAAGAAGCAGCTCTCCAGCGACACGCCATCGACGCCGAGCTGCTTCGCGCGGTCCACGAACCACTCGATCGTGATCCGCCGGCCCGGATCCTTCTGCTGGGCATAGATCTCGCCGAAGAACCGGTGGTAGCAGTAGTTATCGATGCCAACTTTCATCGGGCCGGCCGTCATGGGTGAGCTCCCGTGGGGGATGGGGGGACTGAGAGTCGCAGAGAGATGTCGAGATCGGGAATGATCACGCGTGGAACCGAGCAGTGACGCAGCAACTCCAGATCGGCATCGCTCGCAGTATTGAACGCGAACATTCCAAAGTGGTGTGGCACGAGGAGCGGGATGCCGGCGGCGTTGCAGAGGTCGATCGCTTCACCCGCCGTCATGTTGCCGGGCACACCACGGCTGGCACGGTAGGCATCCCGGCCATTGACCGGCAGGAGGGCACAGTCGATGGCCTCGTCGGCGAGCGTGGCGGTCAGTTCGGGATAGACGACCGTGTCGCCCGAGTGATAGAGCGTCAGCCCACCCACGGTGAGCAAGTAGCCGAGAAATCGATGATGGCCTGCTGCATCCTGCTGGAACGACTCGTGCGCAGCGGGGATCGCCTTCACCATGACGCCTTCGCCCAAGGAAAGCGTGTCGCCGGCGTCGATCGGCAGCACCCGCTCCTCAGGCAGGCCGAGCGACAAGGCATGGTCCCATTCAGCCGCCGGCACAACGAACCGGCAGCCGGGCTGCTGGCGTGTTACCGCGGCGAGCGTCTCGGGATCCATGTGGTCGGAATGCCTGTGCGTGCAGAGCACGAAGTCGATCCGGCAAAGGGATGCCCCGCCGATCTCGTCGAGGGCGATCGGCGCCGCCATAAGCCGCTCATGAGCAAATTCCCGGCCGCGGTATTTCGTGGCCAGCGAGTCAGAAAGATACGGATCGATCAGGAACACGCGCCCCGCAGACTGCACAATGAAGCCAGCCTGCCCAAGCCAGCCGAGGTCGAGCGCACGATCGAGAGGCCCGGCACAACGAACCAGCGCGCGCCGGCCTCCCGCCAGACAGTCGCTGCGAGCCTCGCGGGATATCATCATGACATGGGGCTCCCGGCCGCGATGTCCACGGCCGCACGGGCCCGCGCGGCGATCTCCGTAAATAGCCCGGCCTGCAGGTCGGCTGGCTTCGCGAGCCATGTGCCGCCCACCGCCACCACGGCGTCGCAGGCCAGATAGGCAGCAAGATTCGTCGGGCTCACACCGCCGGTGGGCACGAACCGCACGCCGGTGTGCCTGTAGGGCGCATAGATGGCTTCCAGCATCTTGACGCCCCCCGCAGCCTCCGCCGGAAAGAATTTCAACGTGCGGCAGCCGAGCGACATGGCCAGTTCCACGTCCGAAGGCGTCTGCACGCCCGGCACGAACGGCAGTCCCAGAGCCTTTGCCCGATCAATCGTGGCGGGAAGACACCCCGGCGCGAGGGCAAACCTCGCGCCCGCCTCGGCCGCCGCCTCCGCCGTGGCCGGATCGAGCACCGTGCCCGCGCCCACCAGCAGTTCCGGCCGTTCGCTGGCGAGCAGTCGAATCACGTCAAGAGCCGCCTTCGTGCGAAACGTCACCTCGATAATCGGCAGTCCGCCGGCAATCAATGCGTCGGCCAGCGGCAACGCCTGGTCGACCGATTCGATGGCGATCACCGGCACGATACGGTGCCTGGCAATCAGTGCGAGGGGATCGCGGTCACTCATGGTCATCTCCGTGTTGTTTTCATATTGTTTGCGGGGCCCGCTTGCCTGCGGTGGGCTGCAGCGACAAGGCATCAAGCAGGTTAGTCACTGCGACTTCGACCGCCCGATCGACGCTTTCGTCGGTGAAGCCGCCGATGTGCGGCGTGGCAAGGATCCGGTCGCTGGCCAGATGCGACCGCTCGATCGGCGGCTCGGCATCGAACACATCGAGGGCTGCCCCGGCCACGTGGCCTCGCTCGATCGCGGCCACGAGTGCGGGAATATCGACGAGCTCGTGCCGGGCCGTGTTCACGATTACAACGCCCGGCTTCGCGAGCCCGAGTCGCCGCGCATCGACGAGCGGCCGGCCATCGGCCGGCGGGGGACAGTGCAGCGTGATCACATGGCTCAGGGCAAAGAGATCGTCAAGATTTACCAATGGGAAATCAGACACGGCTTGTCCTACCAATGGTGGATCAGACGTGGCTCGCGACTTCTCAACGAATGGATCGTGACCGACGACCTGCATGCCGAGTCCACGCGCGAGCGCTGCCACGATCCGGCCGATTTTTCCGCAGCCCACGACGCCAAGCCTCTTCCCTTCGAGTTCAAAACCCTTGCGGCGGGACCAGCCGCCGGCCTTGATCGCCGCGTCGGAGAAGGGGAGCGATCGGGCGAGGGCCAAGGTCATGCCGATCGCCAGTTCCGCCACGCCGCGGGCATTGGCTCCATCGGCACGCCGAATCTCGATGCCTCGCCGCTGGGCCGACTCCAGGTCGATCGCATCGACCCCGGTGCCATTGCGGCTGATGACGCGGAGATCGCTCGCGGCGGAGAGCACGTCGTCGGTGATCGGCTCGACGCCTGCGAGCCAGCCGACGCAGCCGGGCAGGAGCTGTTTCAGTTCGGACGCCGTCGGCATCTTCCCGGCCGGCGACATGACAATCTCGAAGCCCGCGCGGGGGAGCCGCTCGAGAGCCGGATGGCCCTCGGACGTCACCGATCGGGGTGTAACGAGAATCCGCGACATCTACTCGATGACCTCCCGGCCGTCGCGGAGGAAGACCCGCCGCGGAAAGCCCTCGACCGCGATGTCGCCGTAGTTATGGCCAGCCTCGGCCGGATAGACGCAGAAGCTCAGGAGCGGCTCGTTGCCGGTATTGATGGAGCGGTGGCCCCAGTGCGGCGGCACGTAGACCATCCGGCCGCGACGCATCGGCTCGGCCCGCCACGAGCCATCGGCGAGCTTGCACATCATGTGGCCGCTGCCACCGAGGCAGAGATAGGTTTCGGCCGTGCCGCTGATGGTGTGGTAGTGGCCCTTCGTCATGAAACACTCGTCGCCCACCCGACCCGGATAGAGCTTCGAGATGCAGAAGAGGAGATGTCCGTAGGTCTCCGGGATTAACTTCTCGAATACCTCGTAGTGGACGGGGTCTCCGGTGGCGATCAACCTGTCGAGCGCCGTCGCGTCCTTGTAGTAGCCCTTCATATCGCTCGCCCGGCGGACGAGCACCCGGTCGGGCTCCCGCATCGCGCCGGTGACGAGGTCGATGTCGACGCCAAAGGGGATGCCGGCATCGGTTGCGGGTGCGTGTGGATCAAGAGCTGTGTGTGCCATGATGGTCAAACAATCTTTCGGTGTGGAATCCTTCGGGTTTGGAACGTCAAGTACGGGCGGTCGCGGCGATCTCTCCAAGCGTCTCAAACTCCGGACCGCGGACCGGGATGTCGATGTGAAACACCTCGGCGATGACGCGGGTCCAGCCGTGGAGAAAGTAGACCCATCCATCCTCCACGTGGAGTTGGCGGGCAGCCGCCTGCCGGCGGGCCTGCGCGAGGAAGAGCAGGTCGCCACGATAATTAAAGTCCCAAGCGAAGCCCTGCTCCGGGAAGACGGCGGCGTCGGTGAGCGGCGAACCCGGGGCGTCTTTGCCGAGGCCGGTGGCGTTGGCCACGAGCGAGCCGGCTGCCACGCGGTCGAGCACGCGGTCGTTGTCTTCCGGGTGTGGCGTATGGATGTACTCCACGGGAATGCTCACCCCGATCTTTCGGTGGATCGCCTTGATCTCGTGCAGGCGGCCGGGGCTGCGGTTCGTGACGAACAGCCGTCGGGGCACGTTGTCGCCATGCCTGCGGTCGAGCATCGCACACGACAGTGCGATCGACGAACCACCCGCCCCGAGAATGACCGCGTCGGCGCCGGACCGGGTCCAATGGCTCTCCGGAAGAAACGACTCCAGCGAGAGGCCGCTGGTAATCATGTCCTTGGCATGGCCGACGAGCAGGACATGATTCGTCGATGCTCCTCCCACAGGGTGCTTCGAGATGCTGCTGATCTCGCCAAGCAGTTCGGCGTGCGTGTCGAGCGTGTCGAACATGTCGCGGCAGGCCGTGAGCAGGTCGATCTTGTGCGTGGTGACGAGCGCCCCGAGCGACAATGGATCATTCTTGATGAACTCAACGACACGGCGGTAGACGGCCGGGTCGTCGTGCCACTTGCAGTCGATGCCCCGCAACGCCACCTCACCCGTCTCACCGCCCAAGCCTCTGCCCAAGCCAAGATGCGCGGCCCACTCGGGGAAGACCGACATGATCGAGCTCTTGCCGGTGGTCACCCCGATGAAATACATGGTCGGCTGTGTGGCGGGTTCGAACACCATGTCGGCCGTGGCCTGCACGGCAGGCAGGATGATCGCCCCGGGAGACCGGGATGCAGCGGCGGCCGAGAGGTCAGGGCACATGTCAAGTCGTCTCCCGGGTGCGGGCCGCACGCGCTGGCATCGTGGCATGTGGATCGAGCGCGTGCAGGAGCGACTCGTAGCGGGCCAGACGGCGTTTGACGACGGCTGCTGCGCTACGGCGGGGACGCACCGCAGCACCGAGTGACACCCAGCGCCGCGCCGCGGCCTCGGGCGATGAAAAGACTCCCGTGCCCCATCCGGCGATGATCGCCGCACCTGCAGCCGCCCCTTGGCTCTGCGTCACCGGCCGCACGGCCAGCTGAAGCACATCGGCCTTGATGGCATTCCAGGTGCCGCTCGCTGCGCCGCCGCCGGTCACCCGCAGCTCACGGAGCGATGCCGACGGGGCCAACTCCTTGATCGCCGCGGCGTAGACAGCGTATTCAAGCGCCACGCCCTCCAGCACCGCCCGGTAGAGCGCGGCCAAACCGTGATCATGGGTAAGCCCTGTCCAGGCTCCACGAAGCGCGGTCTGTGGTGGCGAATTACGACCAGCGAGATGGGGCACAAAGATCGGAAGATCTTCCGTCAGCGGGATTCCGCCCGCGAGCCGGTCGAGTGTTGAAAGATCGACTGGCTCGCGTGCTGCTGCGCCGCGGGGACCGACGCCGGCGGCCAGCGATCGGAACCACTCGAGGTTCATGCCGCCGCCGTTGACATAGGCATACGGGTGCCAGAGCCCGGGCGTGGCCGACCGTGCGCAGGACAGCATGCCTCGCTGAATGTCCGGCACAAACGCCGCAGTCGTCGCGGCAAACACGCTCGCCGTGCCCGCCACATCGACACAGATACCCGGCTTCACCGCA
>JBIIOL010000306.1:0-4789 GCA_044336965.1 Pirellulales bacterium
ACGAGGTCGCAGTGCGGCCGGGAGTTGCCATCGGTCTCGGTACCCACGAATTGCTGCTCACGACGGATGGCATGCTGCGTGTGCCGGCCACGGATGCCCCCGGTTCGACGATCGAGGCATCAGGCGTCGCAGTCGAGGTGCCTGGACGAAGGCTGATCGGGGACATCTCCCTGGTGGCGCAGCCGGGCGAACTCATCGCGATCATGGGCCCAAGCGGAGCCGGCAAATCGACGCTTCTCGCAACGCTCGTCGGGTGTCAGCCACCCTGCGAGGGTCGCATGCTCATTTCCGGCATCGACATCTATGAACATCCCGACATCATGCGCGGGCAGATTGGCTACGTTCCGCAGGACGACATCATGCATGCCGACCTGACCGTGAAACAGGCACTCTGGTACTCCGCCCGTCTGCGTCTGCCCGCCGACTACTCCAACGACGAAATCAAGGCGCGGGTGGCTGCCGTCGTCGCCCGCCTTGGGCTGCAGGGAACGGAGGACACCCGTATCGGGTCGGCAGCGCGACGCGGCATCAGCGGCGGCCAGCGGAAACGGGTCAACATCGCGATGGAACTCCTGACCGATCCGCCCATGCTGGTGCTGGACGAGCCTACGTCGGGGCTTTCCAGCAACGACAGCCTGATGCTCGTGCGACTGCTGCGGTCGCTGGCCGAAAGCGGCACGACGATCATCCTGACGATCCACCAGCCGAGCGTCGAGATCTTGAAGTTGATGGACGGCCTGGCTGTCGTCTCGCGAGACGCTTCGTCGAGTGATGTCGGAAGACTCGTCTGGTATGGTCCGTCATACCCCGCAGCGGCGCACTTCTTCGAACCCTCTTCGCTGCCCCAGCAACAACCCGAAGCCGAGGCGGTGTTGCGCGGACTCGAGCAACGGACGGTCGCGGACTGGCTCTCTGCCTACAAGAAGACTCCGACCCACGACTCCTGGGTGGTGCGGAGGAGCCACTCGACGGTCGGCAAGACACAGGCAACGGCCCGACGCATGAACACGCTGTCGGCCAGTCTCAGCCAGTTGTCCGTGTTGATTCAGCGGATGCTCGCGCTGAAGTGCGCCGATCGCACGAGCACTGGAGTGCTGCTCGCCCAGGCGCCTGGAATCGCGATGTTGATCGTGCTCGTCCTCGGCACCAAGGCGACGACTCCCCTCGATGCTTCGAGCTGGCTCAAGGTGACCAACGCCCTTGCGATGACATCCTTTCTTGCCGCCCTGGCGTGCATCTGGTTCGGATGTTCGAACTCCATTCGTGAGATCGTTGCGGAAAAAGCCATCTACCGACGCGAAAGGCTGGCAGGCGTCGGACTCTATTCCTATGTGGGCTCGAAGGTGATCGTGCTTGGGGCCGTGTGTCTCGTGCAATGCGTCGTGCTGCTTGCAGTCGTGGGCCTCGGATGCGACCTGAGGGGGAGTTGGTCTTCCATGCTCGTGGTGCTGTTTCTTGCGGCAAACGTCGGCGTGAGCATGGGGCTGTGCGCATCGTCGGTCGTCCGGACCACCGACGCCGCCGCCACGCTCCTGCCGATACTGATCCTGCCTCTCATCATCCTCGGCGGGGCCTTGGTTCCCATCCGGGAGTTGCCGTCGCCCATGGTCGCGGTGGCGGACGCCATGCCATCGCGATGGGCTTTCGAGGGAATCCTCGTGACCGAGGCCGCGGCACGTCCGCTGCTCGAACGCGTTGACATGGGGAGAGGCCTGACAACGGCTCCCGTGGAGGACATCGCCGAGCATTGGTTCCCGACACGCGGATGGCGGGTTGGACGTGCCACGCCGGTCGGCACGCTGTTGGGGCTGTGGTTGGTGGGGCTTTTCGCCCTGCGTGCCCTGTTCAAACGCTCCGACGCCTGAACCGCCCGCGCACGAGCCGAGAGTCCGTCGCCCCGCCCTCGTACGGCAGGAGCTTCCCACCGTCACTTCAACGGCTTCTCGTAATCGTACAGAAGACTGTCGAGGAAACTCTGCGCCTTGCCGTAGGCATGAGACGCGTAACGATCCACCCTGCTCTTCAGCAGATCTTTCAGGGCAAGAATAGTGCCCTTCAGACGTTCGTACTTCGGGTAGTCGACACTCAGCCCACCGGCACGTTCGCGAAAGGTCTTCTCAACCTCGGTTTTCTTCGGGTCGTACAACCTTTCACGTAACGCAAGCGGCCAGAATATGGCTCCCGTGAGCGGATCGAATTCCATGTCATCCAGCGGCCTGGGGGCATGGATGCGTGCCATGCGGACAACCTGTTCGAGGGTGGGGCGAGGCCCCGCTTCCTGGGCTCTGGCGGCACGATTGATGCGGCGCATCTCGAAGAATGTCTCAGTCGCCTTCAACCGATTGTCCAGGCTCATCGAGCGAGCGGTTTCGAAATTGATGGCCTGCCTGCCCGCACTGAACTCCCCGACACCGGCGGGCCGTGAGCTAACCGACAGTGTCGGCACCATGAGAGGGTCTCTCTTGGTCCGCGGATCGAATCGAGTCTGCATCTCGACCATTCGCCCCCTGCCGAACCCTTGACCGATCCCGGCCGCTGCGGCCTGCTCGCGTTGTTTTTTCATCGCGACTTCCTGCTTCTCCATGTCCTCCCGTGCCCGGCGAGCCTGTTCAGACGCCTCCTTGGCCGCGATCTCGAATTTGTCGCGTTCAGCCGCCATCTTCCGGATCGCCTCCTCCGTCTCCTGCCTGTTCCGGGCGGCAGTTGCCTCTGAATCGCGAGAGAGTTTCTGCAACTCGGCCTGTTTTGCCTCGATATCCGCCCTCATCTTCTCGAGGGCCTGATTGGCCTCCTTGGCACTGGCCTCCGATTTGCGGAGTTCATCCTGCATCGCTTTGCCAGGATTCTCCGGTGCGGGCGGTGGCTGGATCGGCACACCCGGTGCGGGCGGGCGAATCACTTCCCTGGCCGGACCATCCACGTCGTCACTGACCCGGTTGGATCGAGCAAAAAACACGATCAGGGCGATCGACGCCAGCAGGACGCTGGCGGAAATCAAATCGGTGACAAGCGATGATTGGGAACGTGGCATGGCGCAGCCGGTGACGAGAACCCTCGCGACGATCGTACCTTTGAAACCGCCGTGGCCGCAAGTATGCGCCGGCTTGCGATGGCTGGGCGATCATGCCGAATGGCATGGCGACCGTCGCAACCACAATCCAGTTTATTGACCCTTCGTTGACGCCCGACGAACGCTCGGTCGACGACAATCGATTTGATACTCTACCCATGACCATCAGCCACCGAGTCTCTGGCAATGACCGCATCGGGACGAATCCGTCCTGTTCTCGAGAAGAGCGACTTGATTTCCTGCGCGTGCATATGAGGCGAACAATGACATGCCGGTTGCCGACGTCTTTCCTCCTGTGCGCCGCAGTATCGATCACCGCACTTGGCTGTTCGACGCCCGTCCCCTCGGTGGAGTCGGTGGGGCCAGACGCGGTCGCGGAACCCGGGATCGCCGAACTCCGTCATGCGATGGCACACGCCCCCGATGAAGCCTCCATGGTCGCCGTGATCGACTCCATGGCACGCCTTGGCCCGGCATCTGCTCCGGCATTGGATGAACTCGTCAGGTTGACCGGGGTGCGGTCCGATGCCATTCGCTCGCATGCCATCCGCGCCATCGGCCACGTCGCCCGCGATGAGACGAAGGTCATGCCGCAACTGGGCCGACTGCTCGGGGACTCGTCCCCGGAGGTCGTGATTCAGGCTGCGGTCGCGGTCGGGCGCATCGCCGGAAGCCGCCAACGAGACTCCAACCGGCGAGATCTGGCATCACAAGAGGGCGTCGTGCAGGGACTCGTCGCTGCCTGCAGCCATGCCGATGCCCGCGTGCGAAAAGCGGCGATTGAGTCGCTGCTCGTGATCAATCCCGACCCGGCCGTTCTCGGGCCGCTCGTGGCCACGACGTTCCGCTCGACCGATCCCGCGGTGATTCTGCCGCTACTCGGGACCCTCGCGGACATGGGCGAGGCGGCCATGCCCCTGCTCGCCAGGGCGTTCGACGATCCGCAGGCGGCCTACTGGGCCAGCGTCGTGGTGCAAGAGCTTGGACCGGCAGCAGCCATTGCGCTGCCTTCCCTTCGCAGGATCGTCGGGAATGACAGCATTGGGGCATCGGAGCGGCTCCAGGCGATCCTGGGGATCGCTGCGATCGGAGAAGCCGCCAAAGGCGCCGCCCCGGAGCTCATCCAATGCCTGGCAACCGGCGAGCCCTCCCTGCGCAGTGCCGCAGCGTTCGCGATTGGGCGGCTGCGGTCGGGTGCGGCGGACGATGCCCTGAACCAGGCTTCCGACGACAGCGACCCGGCGGTCTCGTCGATGGCGACATGGGCCCTCGCCCGGATCCACCCCGATGACAAGAAACTGGCCGCTGAAGCGGCAGGAAAACTCATCGGCCGGCTCGCTGAGGACGATCCGGTGGTGCGGGCTTCGGTAATCCTGGCGCTTTCCGAACTGCACGGCATCATTTCGGAAGACGACGACACGCGTCTGGCCGGCATGTTCGCCGGTTTTCTCGCCAGTGACGACTCCGCCGTCAGCTCGGCAGCATTTTCAGCGTTACGGCAGCAGGGGCCTTTGGCGGTTGACGCCCTCGTTGCCGCTTTGAAGAAGCCCGCTTCGCGTCCGTTGGCACTCGAGGCTCTATCGATGCTGCCACATGAGGCGGCTTCGATGTCGGCTGCGATCGTGCCGCTGCTGTCGGACAAGTCGCCGGCCGTTGCCATCGGTGCCTGCCTCTCACTGGCAACCGCCGGCGCGAGCAACGAAGCTGGAGTCGTACCCG
>JBIIOL010000307.1:0-4788 GCA_044336965.1 Pirellulales bacterium
CTCGTTACCGACGAAGTGCACGTTGCCGCTCTTGATGCCCTGCTGCTTCATGAGTTCGGCCAGGTGGCAGAACATCGTCGGCTGATCAGCGTGATCCCGCGGCCCCTGCGTCTGCAGTTCGTTGAGATCATCACACCGGGTGATCACCATCCAGATCCGTTCGCCGAGCGTCCGGCCGTGGACTACGCGCATCTTCTCAGCGAGCTGGGCGATCGCCGCAGACTTGACCTGCTGCCCCGCCTGAAACATGAATGCCCCGTCGAGATCGTTCACGAACGCGAGCGTGAGACGGGCGTCGCTCCCCTTGTCGACGTCGATGCCCGGCAGGTCGATCATTTCAACCTCGGGGCTGACCGCGTCGGTCACGAATTCGATCGAAACCTCCCGGAGCAGCGTGTACTGGGACGGAGTGTTCTGGTGGGTGGCATAGATTCGCCTCTCCTTCCAGACACCCTTCACCGGTTCCCCATTCTTCTCGAGCACGGCCGGAAAGGCGAGGGCCGCGTCGAGCAACCTGACGAGCACCTCCATGTCGGCAGCCTTAAAGTGAGGCTCGTCCTGCTGCTTCGCCTTCGCCGCATCGCGGACCTGCCGCAGGTCCGTGTCGTCGAAGCGGATCTTCACCAGATCGCAGATATCCCGCACCCGCGCCAGGAATTCGGCCTTCGTGAAGTAGTGGAGCGAAACCGTGTTCTCCGCCCCCGGAGCCGGAGGTTTGGGGATGGTGCGGGTCGGCACGCTCGTCGTGGGGCCGCCGGAACCCTGGGGTGTCGGAGCATTCTGCTCGTCAACCGACAGGAGATTGCACACCGTCGCCGACTTCCCGATCTGAGACGGGCCGATGAAGCCGATGAAGAACCGTTTTTTCTGCAGCACCAGAGCAAGTTGCTCAAGTTCGGTCCGTGCTTCGGCCACGACTTCCCGGTCGCGAAACTTGGGGAGTTCCCTGGTCGCGTCATTGAGCACGCGATACACGGAGTTGTATCGATCGACGAGCTGTTCGTCGCGCAGCAGCGTGCAGTCGGCCTGCTTGAGTCGTGGTTCGTCGGGCTGTGACACCGTTTCGGTTCCTGCGTGATGGTACTGGGATACTGACGGAAATCGGCGATGCTATTCCACCGGGGCTCCGGCGAGTCCGGTCAACCACCATCCGAGCCGCTCCCTCTGGTACCGCTCGCCCGCGACCTTGATCACCTCGCGGTCCGCAGGGTTGGCGGGATTCTGGAACTCCCAGACCAGGATGGCGCGGTCGCCCACCTTCGCCGGCGACTGGGCGAGCAGCTGCTTCCACTCCCGGGTGACGATCGGCACCCAGATCTCGGCACGCTCCGTCGCCGGATTCACCGGAACCTCGACCCACGAGTCCATTCCCGGCTCCAAGGCCTTGCCGTCGGGAAGCTTGCGGGCCGCGAGCCAGGCGGGCAGTTTCTTGAAGCCATCGGCCGGGGCGAGTTCGTTGTCGAGTTCGGCAAGAACCTTCGCCTCCTCTGCCTCCGTCAGCGGAAACCGCAGCCACAGCCGTTTCGGCTTGGCGTTGACCGGCTGCATGTAGGAGTGCATCACCTCGTTGAGCCGCCAGACGTCGACCTTCTTGTCCTGGAAGCTGCCGACGATCAGCGTCGCGGTCGAGGGGTAGAGTTCCTTGATGGCATTCCCGACCTTCGCCGGATCCTTGAGCGACTCGAACAGTCGCCGCTCGTCACCGGCGACGCCCTTGAGCGTGACCAGATAGCACCGGCCCACATCGGGCCAGCCGACGCGGAGTTCCTCGGTGCGCGGCTTGCCTCCCGCAGTCGATTCCGTCGACACGGTGAGCACCGCCCCCCGGGGCTGCACGCCCCTGTCCAGTTTGAGCACGTAGGAACCGGGGCTGTGATACCGAAGCGGCTTGGCCGTCTCGGTGCGCGGGGCCGGTTCGAGTTCGAGCACCCGCTCCTTGCCCGTGGCGGTGTCGACCACCGTGACCTTGGCGGCATCCAGGAAGCTGTCGGCGTTGCGCAGATCGATCCACCAGCCTCCATCCTGACCGCGAATCGGCTCGACGAGCACTCCGCGTGGCGAGTCGGTCGCCGGTGCGGCCTGCAGGACTCCACGCCGGACGATCGAACTGAGCAGCACGTAGGATGCCGGATCGATCGGGTCGACGGAGATCTCGCCGTAGTTGAATCCTTTCGTGGATTCCCGAGCGACCTTGAACTTGTTCTCGACCTCGAACGCGTTCATCCCGGGGTCCGTCTGCACGGCAAGTTGGATGACCCGATCGTCTTCGGCGGCCGTGACGGCACCGGCCATGGTCAAGACGAGGACCGCGACGAGCGGTATGCCGATCACGACGGCACGGCTGGCTGGTTGGGGCATGAGTCTGATCCTTTCTCTCTGGCTGTTTGGTCACTCTGGCTCGGCCCGCTCAGGGACCGGAGGATTCCGCGGGCACTTTTCCACCGCGGAGCCGCAACTCACGCTCCAGTATGGATACTACGGCTGATCGCTGCGGGCGCTTCCCCTCCGCTTCGGCCTGCCGGATGGCAATGATCGCCGTGGCGATGTCCTGCACCTCCTCCGGCGTCGGTCTGGGCCGGGCACGCAGTCGCTCCCGGACGGCCTGGCCCTCCTCATCCGTCTGCCTGACCCACTCGGCAACGAGTTCGGCGAGACAGTCGGATCGACAGGCTTTCAAAGCCGCATGGTCGGAACGGCACTCTCGCAGCAGTGCCCAGTAGGCTGGCCTCGCAGAAACGTCACCTCGAGCCACGTCGCGGGCCTTCTCCAGTTGGAAGAGCCTGGCGTGGAGCGGGTTTTCCTCCGTGACGGTTCGGCAAAATGGCGACGGCCGTCCCTGGAGCCACTCGAGGATCGTGCCGCTGAACGCCCAGAGCAGGCCGATCATGGCCAGCGCAGCCGTCACCATGGCGCCCCGCCGGAGCATCGCCCAGCCAGTCCACGGGGGCGCCGGCGGCTCGTGGAGAAAGTGGCTGCTCGGTTTGTACGCGGCAAAAGCCAAACGCAGTTCCTTCACCGTAGCGATCTGTCCGGCGAGCGCCGAGGCGATGACCTTGTCCCAGATCTCGGCCTGCGTGTCGGGCGCCACGTCCTTGGGCGGCAGCTTCAGCAGACATTTTCGATCGCCACACCAGCGACGCATCTCGCCGGCTCCCACGAGCGATGCCGCAACCAGCCGGGCGAGAATCTTCACGTCGGCGAGTTCGCGGGCCGCCGCATCGGAGGCCCGCTTGCGGATGTCGCGGTCGTCGCCCGAACGGCTGATCTCGGCGTGGTATTCTTCGTTCCGTCGCTCCGCGCCGTGCTCGAAGAGCTGCCCGAGGGCTGGCTCCGCGATCCAGCTGGGCATCATCAGCCCAGCCCTCTTGTCCCACGCAAAGCCCACGTCGGGGAGGACGACGAACGAGCCACCGTCCCTCCATTCACCGACTCGGCAGGAGTTTGGCTGCAGGAACCCGATCGATGCATCAGCGGCGTGCAGCGATTCCGCCGTCGCCAAAAGCAGCTCGACTCCCTTGTCGAGGGCGGCGAGGTCAGGGTCCTCTGCCGTGAGCTTCGTGCGGCGGGCAGCGATCGCCGCGTGGATGTCGAGCAATGATCGGGTCGTCGGTTCCCGATCCTCCTGCCACACCATCTCGAAGATCCGGCCATGTGCCTGACGCTTCGGATGCCACCTTGGCACTCCCGGCATTTCCGGAGGCGGTGCGTAGGTCACTCCGGGATCCACGGTCCGCTGGACGCCATACCCGACGAGCGCGACGGCCTGCTCGTCGTCTTCGTCGGACACGTCACTTCCCAGGGCAGTCCAGGAGTTGGCCCAGCCGGTTACGCCCCAACCGTCCATCGGCTTCATTGATTGTCTGCCCGGAGTCCCGGCGGTGAACCAGAGGCCCGGCGGCGAACCCGACGCCTGACCGGATACTCGGAAAACGAGCATCATACCGCCCCCATCGAGCGGCACAACCCTTCGCAGCAACGCCGGTTCCTTCGTGGCCTCTTCGGTACACCGAGCGGGGCCCTCTCAGACCGAATCGGTTCAGTATGTCGTGGCGTCGATCACGAAGCGATACTTCACGTCGCCCTTGATTGTCCGCTCATACGCCTCGTTGATCCTCGCCGCCGGGATCAGCTCGATGTCGCAATAAATCTTCTTGCGAAAGCAGAAGTCGAGCATTTCCTGCGTCTCCGCCACGCCGCCGATCAGGGACCCGGCGAGCCGCTTGCGGCCCATGATGAGGGAGGAGGCAAGCACCTCGCTCGGATCGGGGGATGCACCGACGAGCACCATCGTGGCATCGTTCTTGAGCGTGTTGAGATACGGCGTGAAGTCGTGCCTGGCCGATACCGTGTCGATGATGAAGTCGAGCGTGCCCGTCAGCGGCTCGAAGTTTGCCGGTTTCGTGCTGAGCACGAAGGCACTCGCGCCGAGCTTCTTGGCGTCGCGTTCTTTGCCGGGCGACCTGCTGAACACCGTGACGTGCGCTCCCATCGCCCGCGCGATCTTCACCGCCATGTGGCCGAGACCGCCGACTCCCACCACGCCCACGCGGCTCCCCTTGCCGATCTTGTATCGTTTGAGGGGCGAATAGGTGGTGATGCCGGCACACAAGAGCGGCGCAACACGAGCGAGCGGAACACCCTTCTTGATCCGCAGGGCGTATTTTTCCCTGACGACGATGTGGGTGGAGTAGCCGCCCTGCGTGGGCGTCTTTCCATCGAGCTCGGTGCTGTTGTAGGTGAATGAAATATGTTTCTGGCAGAACTGCTCCTCATGGGCCCGGCATGGCT